>CAZEBF010000001.1:0-7805 GCA_964510235.1 uncultured Candidatus Saccharibacteria bacterium
ATCAGCGGCGGGTCACCTAATACTGACATATCTCCTTGCAGCAGACAGGGTTTACCTACTCCTTACGTCACCGTAAGGTGTTGTGAGCTCTTACCTCACTCGTTTCACCCTTACCTGGCTACCGTTGCCGGTGGCCAGGCGGTCTCGTTTCTGTGGCACTTTCCCTAAGGTTTCCCTCGGTTGCCGTTAGCAACTGTCATGCCCTATGCTGCCCGGACTTTCCTCCCCGTATAAATACGCGGCGACTAGCCAATAATCTAGCTCTGTTATTATACCTTAGCTGTTGGTTTCTGCTACTTCGTCGAGAACTTTGTTGACCATGGCATCGGCTTCTTTGTTCTTTTCTCGTGGCACATGGCTAAACGTCACAGCGTCAAAGGCCTGTTCGCACTGCTGCACTATTGCGGCATATATCGGCCACAGTTCTTTATTTTTGACCTTATATATTCCCTTGAGCTGGTTGATCACCAACAGACTATCCATGTAAACATTAACGCGCTGTGCGCCCAATCGTTCGGCATCAAGTAGCCCAAGTTTCAGGGCCGTGTACTCAGCTTGGTTGTTGGTGGTGATACCCATATAGTGTCCATCACTTTTGAGGATATTACCGTCCATATCGTAAATTACCCAACCCGCAGCTGATGGACCGGGGTTACCGCGTGAACCACCATCACCAAACAAAGTTACCTCTGTTAAATTTGTATACTTTTTGACAACGTTTCCTTCAACTTGATGTTTTTTCTCGTGCGGATGAAAGGCAAAGCTCAATTTTGTGGCGATGAGATCAGGATCGTAATTACCTGGTGCATTGGCATCCACCAGCAGGTCTTCATGATTAGGAAAATCTCGTAATCGACGACTCAGAACTTCTCGTACGACAATGGTGCCGACGGATTCTGAAGCATCTTGATTAACCAGCTCAACCGTCTCTCCAACCATGAACGGTTGCGCAGCACCAACTAACAGTAGCGCATGACGTTCGCCGCGACTGATTTCTTGGATGACTTTTTGTGTTACCTGAATTGATTGCATTGGTTCTATTCTACCTTACTTTGACGTACAATAGCACAGATGAAAATCAGCGACTACGACTATGAACTGCCTGAAGAACTGATCGCTGACCGACCACCTGAACAACGTGGCAGCACTCGATTACTCGTCTTGGACAAAAAAACTGGCGCTATTACCCATCGTAAGTATGCAGATTTGGCTGACTACCTCGAGGCGGGTGATATGCTGGTCCTCAATAACACCAAAGTAATAAAGGCGCGGCTAATCGCTACAAACAGTGACGGCAAATCGCGTGAACTACTCCTGATAGAAAAACACGGCAAAGACTTTGGAGTTCACCAACACAAAGTGTTATATCGCGGCCGTATCCGACCAGATGAGGAGCTAATGGTTAATGAGCGTACGATCACTGTCAAAGAGGTCTTAGATGGTGGTTTGGCCATTGTCCAAACAGACGAGAATCTACTGGACCTTGCCGAGCGCTACGGCGAAGTACCGCTGCCGCCTTACATGAAGCGTCAGGCCGACCAAACTGATACTGAGCGGTATCAGACCGTTTTTGCCCACGACGCCGGCTCAGTGGCCGCTCCTACTGCCTCACTCAACTTCACCAAGGAGTTAGAGGCCAAGCTGAAAGCCAAAGGCGTGCATATTGCCTACCTAACCCTGCATGTTGGTCTTGGCACTTTTCTACCGATTAGAACAGATAGTGTCGAGGAGCATCAGATGCACAGTGAGTATTACGAAGTACCCACGGAAACCGTTGCCGCCATTCAGCAAGCCAAACAGTCTGGTAATAAGGTCTGCGCCATTGGCACCACTGTTACGCGCACCCTTGAATACTGTGCGAACGATATCCTGGGCGACCAACCACAAAACCTCTCCGGCGAGGCTAACATCTTTATCTACCCTGGATTCGAGTTTAAAATTGTCGATCAACTACTCACCAACTTCCACGCGCCGCGCAGCACTGTCCTCATGCTAACCGCCGCTTTCGCAAGCTGGGACCACCTCAAAACCGCCTACCAAACTGCCATCACCGAAGAGTATGCCTTCCTCTCCTACGGCGACTCTATGCTCATATACTAGCGGGCCCATTCTGTATGAATAGAAAAAGCTCAAGGAGATCCTCGAGCTTTTTCTTTGGCTGGTACCGATATGACAACCTGGAATGAACCCAGGTGGGTGCTCTCATATGCCGACCCCCGGCCGACACGAATATTGAGCTCCCTAATGATAAGTATTCAGATTATCATTTCTCGGCTATCCAGCCACTTTCGATTATACGCCTTTATTGCCAGTGCTTAAAGCAAAAATTGAAGCACAGCATTATTAAGTGCGATTATCAGAGGCGACAGGACCGGAATCAGAACCGCAATCATGATAATAATCACGATCATGCCCAACTGTTCAATCTGTTCCATTACCCGCTGCACTGGAGCCGGCGCGACAGCGTACAGCACGCGTGAACCATCAAGCGGCGGGAACGGAATCATGTTAAAGACAAACAAACCAACGTTAAGCCCAATAAACATACTCAAGAAATCCACAAACAGCGCCGAATCCATACCGACACCGAGCCGCCAGAACAGTGCGCCAATGGCAGCAAAGGCAAAGTTAGTGAAAGGCCCAGCGAGCGCAATCAAAGCAGCACCAAACTCGTCGTACTTAACCCGCATCGGATTAAACGGCACCGGTTTAGCTGCTAACAGTGGCGGTAAGCCCATAACAATCAAGATCAGTGGCATGAGTACGCTCAAAACTGGGTCGATGTGCTTGAGCGGATTGAGCGTCAGCCGGCCTTCGCGCGCTGCTGTGTCATCACCTAGCCAATAGGCTGCAAAACCGTGCATGGCTTCGTGGACACCGATAGAGAAAATCAGAACAATCAGGAAAAATAGAATGCTAATTGGGGTCAGTTCGATATTCATGCCCCCACAGTATAGCAAATAATCCGGATAATTAAGCCTTGACCTACAGAGGTAAAACCGCTACAATAGGCCACTGAATCATTGAATCAATCAAGGGAAATATCATGCAGAAATGTGTAGTCACCGGTAAAGGCAAGCAGTTCGGAAGCAACGTTAGCTTCTCGCAGCGTCACACCAAAAAAGTCTGGAAGCCAAACCTTCAGACTAAGACGGTCATTATGGACGGCAAAAAGGTCAAGATGAAAGTCAGTGCTCAAGGTATTCGTACCCTCAAGAAAAAAGGCCTCATCGCCAGCTAACCAACACTCGTTGATAGCAAAAACTCCGGTATAACTCCGGAGTTTTTTATTTGCCTCTTAGAACGCACTGTCTAGGCGCGGTTGAGTACAATCAGCCGCGAGCCTTCAAGGATATCAGCAGGCTTTAGTTTAAGCTTATCGACTGTCTCGGCTACTTCCATAGACAGCCCTGTCAGCGCAGTTTCTAGTGGTTGCTGTGGCACTTCAAACTTGAGTGCCTTATCTTCGTAGTGGGTCGGAATAATAATCTTTGGCTCAATCTTCTTGATGAGTTTTAGCGCACCTACGCTATCGAGCGTGTAACCATTGCCGCCAACTGGCACAAACAGCACGTCAATTACGCCCAGGCGTTCTAGCTGCGCATCAGTTAGATCAGGGTGTACATGACCAAGTACAGCAATACGCACGTCATCAATCAGAATCTTGTACATAGTCGCCGTGCGCTGGCCGTCTTCGTCCATATGAGAGCGCGTCTGGATACCAGTAATCATGATCTCGGATACTTCGTATTCGCCAGGACCATCAACCAGCAGCTTGAGCTCAGTATCAACAGGTTCGTGCTGACCCGTAAATAACGCGATGTCATCTTTTTTGAGGACCGCCTTCTGTCCTAAGGCAGCTAAGTTATCATCAATGACGATACTAGCTTTTTTGTTGGCAATGCGAACACAGTTTGCGCCGTAAAAATGAATATCCATTATTTCTCCTTTTTGGTTGTCTTAGGGTCTTTTTTTGTCTCTTCAGCCGGCTTCTTCTCGGTGAACTCGTTGTGCTTGTCTATCAGAATCTGCTTCTTGGCAGCCATCACCGTTGATAAGAACCGATCATTGATCTGTTTTCTATAGACGTAATCGTCGTGCGTCATCGAGGTATAACGAATTTCTTTGCCCTCTTTGGCTTCAAAATCAGCTACGTACTTGTCGAGCTGGGTTTGATTAATGTCGCCAACGACCACAAAATCCACACTGACCACGTCATCGCGCGTAAACACCCCTGTCAGCAGCGCCAGATCTATGTTGCCGATGGCCTTGAGTGGCTTCAGGCTATCACTACCCTTTTCTTCTGTAGCAGTTGCGGCTGCTAGTTTTTGGCCACCAAATATAGCCGCCAGTGCCTTGTAGTGCTCGTAGTCCTGATTTACCTCATAGTACAGGCGGTTATTGTCGGCATTATCAGATGAGATTATGCCAATACTTAGTAGATTAGCGAGTTCACGACGTACGGAGTTAATCTGCTCATCAATCTTACGTGTGATTTCTCGTACGTAGAATGAGCGGTTAGGGTTGCTACAAAAGAGTTGCAACAGTTTTACCCTCGTCTTACTCCCAAAGAGTTGTTCGATCATACGTCTATTGTAACAAATTGTTACGCATTGTCTTGTAGTAAATTTTGAACCAGCTCTTTGGCTTGTTCAAAGTCGCTCACCCACTGGATATCTTCGTTTCTCTTAAACCAAGTACGTTGTCGTTTAGCGAGTTGCGTATCGTTTCTGGCAAACTGTTTTTTGGCAGTTTCAATGTCTATCTCACCGGCAAAATATGGACGGAAGGCACGGTAACCCGGGGCCTGCAAACCAGGTGCATCCCAACTGTACTTTTGCGCCAACGTTTCAATTTCTTCCAGTAAACCTGTTGTAATCATGTCATCGATTCTGTTTTCAATACGCTGTTCCAACAATTCTCTATCGATTTTGAGCCCTAAGACAAGTGTTTCACCCCTGAGAGGTTTGCGTTCTGATGGTTCACCGCCTGTTTCAAGCGCTCGAATCAAGTGCCGCGGATTTTGTGGGTTGTTGGGCAGTGCAATCTCTTTTTCCGTTAATGCTTGTTGTAATTGTTCTACAGACATTTTTTCTAATTCTTCTCTCTGCTTTGGATCTGCGGGAGATCGAAAGGCAAAATCGTACAGTACTGCGTCGACATACAAACCCGTGCCGCCAACTATAATTGGCAGTTTGCCGCGGGTGTGAATATCGGCAATCGCTGCCTCGGCTTGAGCTTTGAAGTCAGCTGCGCTAAAACGTTGATCGGGCGAAACGACGTCCAGAATGTGATGCGGGATGAGCGACCGGTCGGCTGCTGTAGGTTTGGCTGTACCGATATCCATGCCCGTATAGATAGTCCGAGAATCAGCACAGATAATTTCCCCACCAAAAACCTCTGCCAGGTGCAGGGCTAGGGCCGACTTCCCGCTGGCTGTCTCGCCGACGATCGCTACAAGTGGTCTGGCTGCCATAAAAGCTCCTGGATGTTTATCCGATAACTGGCGTCAACCGCGACGCCTTCTTGGCGCAAGACCTGCGCGTGACCCTGGGTGCCACCAGGGAAACCTTCCGCCAGCGAGCCGTCCTTCTTGACGACACGCTGCCACGGCAAGCTCTGGTCGCCCCAGTGGGCCACGCCGCCGACAATCCGGGCTGCTCGTGGATTGCCACACAATGCAGCAATCTGGCCGTAAGTCATGACACGACCCTTCGGAATCTGCGACACAATCGTTTGCACCCTATCCCGAAAGGTATTGTCAGGCTTCATGCTTGGTTTTAACACCTTGCAGCGAGGTATGAGTGGTGCGGGCTTTGGTTTCGTTGGCAACGGTGCCTAAGAATTCGTCAATCGTTACAGGAGTTTGTTGGGTCTGGACTTCTATGTCTTTACGCACACGCGGTACAACTTCGCCGCTGGCGACTTCTTTCTCGCCAATCACCAGCGTGTACGGTACCTTCATCATCTCTGAAGCACGGATTTTTTTGCCAACTGATTCATTACTGTTATCGATGGTCGCTCGCAAGCCCTTGGCCTTAGCTTTCTCTAAGAATTCCTCGGTGCATTGTACCGTTGGTTCTTCTTGGTTCACGGTAATGAGCCGTATCTGCTCTGGCGCCAACCAAACTGGGAACTTACCAGCAAAGTGCTCGATGAGCAGCATAATGAAGCGTTCGAATGAGCCAAGAATCGCCCGGTGAATCATGACTGGCGTCTTACTTTCACCATCTGAGTCTATGTAGGTCAGCTCAAAACGTTTCGGCATGGCAAAGTCGAGCTGAATGGTCGCCAATTGCGTCTCCCGACCGAGGGCATCCTTGAACATAAAGTCCAGCTTTGGACCGTACAGTGCCGCCTCACCTTCCATACGCTTCGCGTCAAGACCTTGCTTATCAGAGACTTTTTTGAGCATTGCTTCTGCCTCATCCCAATCAGCTGGCTCGCCGATGTACTTCTCTGGTGATTTTGGATCGCGCACTGATAGCGACACCCAATGTTGACCCCAGAGACCAATCTTCTCGTAGAACTCCTGGATGATTTGAGCCAAACTGGTGGCCTCGTCTTCAATCTGATCGACGCGACAGAAAGTATGGCCGTCATCAACCGTAAAACCTCGTGTTCTCTGTAGGCCGCCAATCGCTCCCGGCTTCTCATCTCGATACTGCATAGTTTGCTCGACATAACGGATTGGCAGGTCCCGGTAGCTACGTGGTCGTGATGCATAGATCTGAGTGTGATGCGGGCAGTTGACCGGCTTTAGAACAAACTCTTGGTCGTAATGACTTTTTACCCGAAATAGTTCGTCTTCAAACTTATCGGCGTGACCAGAGATTTTATAGAGGTCAAGCTTGGCCAAGTGTGGGATAGAAACCTGCAGCATGTCGTACTGCTGACTGATTTCCTTGAGAGCCACCTTGAGCTGCTCAATCAGAACAGTGCCTCGAGGCGTGTATAGCGGCAACCCAGCGCCAACCAAGTCTGAGAACGTAAACAGGTCAAGTTCTTGGCCGAGTTTACGGTGATCGCGCTTCTTGGCTTCTTCGAGCATATTCAGATACTGACGGAGTTCTTTTTCTGTCGCAAAGGCTACGCCGTAGAGGCGTTGCATCTGAGGGTTACCTTCTTTGCCACGCCAGTAGGCACCAGCGATGCGCATCAGCTTGAAGGCACCGACCTTTCCGGTTGATTCGACATGCGGCCCACGGCACAAATCTTTAAAGTCGCCGTTTTGATAGAAAGACACCTCGTCCATCTTGCTGTCACCTTCGGTAATTGTGCCCAGCTCGTCGGCGTCGAGGTCTTTGGCAACAGTGGTACCGGCACGTTTCAGGTCGTTCAAAAGCTCTGCCTTGTACGGCTGCTTAGCATCTTTAGCCCACTTAATTGCTGCATCGATATCCATCATCGACTTTTCAAACTTCTGGTCAGCCTTGATGACTTTCTGCATTTCTTTCTCAATTCTTGAAAAGTCTTCTTCTGAGATCCTGGTCTCACCGAGGTCAATATCGTAATAAAAGCCGTTCTCTACAACCGGGCCCACGCCCAGTTTAGCCTCTGGCCACAAGGTGGTCACGGCTGTTGCCATAATATGTGCGAGCGAATGTCGCATCGCGTGTAGTTGATCCTCTTTTGACTGTTTGTCAGCCATGCTGCTCTCCTTGTGGTTTATTGATTGTTTGAAAATAAAAAGCGCGCCGATTGTACGACATGTACAAAATAGCGCGTCTCGGGTCCAGAATAGCTTCTAGACGGTTCCACCGGACTTTTACTTATGATGCTCGTGTTATCGCACACCGCAACCG
>CAZEBF010000001.1:7905-80820 GCA_964510235.1 uncultured Candidatus Saccharibacteria bacterium
GACGGTTCCACCGGACTTTTACTTATGATGCTCGTGTTATCGCACACCGCAACCGCTGGCGAAGCTCTGTGGTTAGTGAGGCCACTTCTCTGCTTGACTAAAGTATATCACACCCCTGTTTTGAGCTGCAATATACCCTCAAAAACAAACAAGCGCCGTTCAAAGATTCTCGCAAATATCTTCAAACAACGCTTGGATAAAACACCGATCAAAACTCTCACACAGGAATGAGTATACAGTACTAGTACGATAAGGCTAGCACTTTAGTATTGTCATTTTGACATTAGTCCTGGGGATAGAAAATTATCTCACACAAGGTATACTTCACTTTTCTCCCCTGTTCTGCTATGATTGTCAGCGTTATCGAAGTTCGTGTTTCGCAACAACTTCGGGCGATTAGCTCATTTGGCTAGAGCGCGTCATTGACGTTGACGAGGTGAGAGGTTCGAATCCTCTATCGCCCACCAAGTAAAGGCCCGGCTTATGGCCGGGTTTTTACTTGGTTTACATACGATCGATTCGAACCGTACGGCGCAGCCGAGGGTCGGTGCAGCAAAGCCACGCGCACCTGGCCTCCTGCAAGGAAGCCAGGGAGCATGGCTGCAGCAAAAAAGGACAAAGTCCGCTACGCTCTATCGCCCACCAAGTAAAGGCCCGGCCTATGGCCGGGTTTTTTGTTATAGTAAGAGCACTTGAAGGAGTACTTATGGATTCACAGATTGAACGAACATTGAATGACATACAGCAGTTGATTGCTCATATGGAGCGTGAGACACGAGAAACCGAGGACTACACTCGTAAGGGTGACTACGGCAACGCTTTGCGTAACGCCAACGAATCACGCGACGAAATGCAGAACCTCACCCAGAAGTACCAGCAGCTCATCCAACTACTCAACAACCGACGTTAAGATTGGTACTGTTCGCAGATGCGTTGAAGGTAGCGGATGTTGTGGATGCTGGCCAGGGTGCCAGCGAGTGGTTCGCCCACTTTGAACTGGTGGCGTAAAAAGCCTTTAGAGAAGCCTTTGGCGCATGCGTAACAATCGCAGCCCGGGTCAATAACTTCGGTGCTTTTCGCGAAGCGCTCGTTAGTCAGATGGATGCGTTTGTCCCCTTCTATCCAGACTGTGCCGTGACGAGCATTGCGCGTTGGCAGCACGCAGTCGAGCATATCAATGCCGTGCTCAATGGCAAATCGCAGATCGCGCGGGTCGCCCACACCTAGTAAGAAACGCGGTCGCGACGAATTATCGTAGTGGTCGGCCAGGAATTTGAGCATGCCGTGCATTTCTTCGGTACTTTCGCCTACTGATAAACCGCCGATGGCTATACCGTCGACTGGCAAAGACTGGACGATCTCTAAACTCTTACGGCGCAAATCTTTATCAAGCCCGCCCTGCACCACGCCAAACAACAGTGGTCGTTCATCATCCTTCACGCCCTTGGTCAGACGTTGGAACTCGGCCAAAGAACGCTCCAGCCAACGGTGCGTCCGCTCGAAGGCTTCGAGTGTGCGGTCACGACCTTTGGCATCAAGTGAGGTTACATCATCAAAAGCTACGATCATATCGGCGCCCAACTTCATCTGTATCTGGATTGAGATCTCCGGGCTCAAGAACACCGTATCACCTGTCTTTGGGTCCTTAAAAGTTACGCCTTCTTCGGTGATCTTGTTAATCTTAGCCAGTGAAAATACTTGGAAGCCGCCCGAATCAGTTAGCATAGGACTTTTTCGGTTGGTGAACGCATGGAGGCCGCCTAGATCAGCAATCGTATCCTCGCCTGGCGCCTGGTGCAGATGATAGGTATTAGCCAGTACTATTCCGACCCCGGTCGACTCAACCATTTCTGGCGTCAGACTCTTGACGGCACCGCGTGTACCATCGGGCATGAACGTCGGCGTGAGCACATCACCAACGCGCGTATGCAAGACGCCAACGCGCTGTAAGCCATTTGTAGTTTTTACGTCAAAAACAGAGGTAGACATTCCGCTTATTCTAGCACAGGTATTGACTTATTACTACTCTTATGTTAAGGTTAAGCGCGTTAATCGAGGAATGTGTGTGAGTAACAATTCGAGCTCGCTCGAGTCGTTCAAACTGTTTTACGAAGAGTTAACAGTTCGAACCACGCAAAATCGTATACGTCGCAATAGACAATCAAGCACAGTCAAATAGACTGTCACGATGTATAACCAGCTGGTGGGAGCTGGTTTTTTGTTTCCGCGAGAAAACTTCCCCACAGTTTTCCCATACTTTTCCACTTGCCTAAACATTAGCGTCATGTCAACATATAGACATGGATTGTCCCTTGCTGCGCTCGGTCTATAGGAAGGGATGCTCCCCTCCTATCGCGCCGTGCAGTAAACTGCTCGGGCTGTTCTCCCCTGGAAATTGTCTCTATAAACCCGGAATGAATCCGTCTTTATAGGCGAAAGGATAAAAATGGTTTGCATATACTGCTCAAGAAAAACGAAGATCACTAATTCGCGTCATCAGAAACGCCTGAATCAGAAATGGAGACGTCACACTTGTACTGACTGTCAAGCAGTCTTTACGACCATCGAGGCTTTTGACCCCGAGACGTCCCTGCTTATCCAGCACGGCAAGAGACAGCTGCCTTTTCAGCGTGAGCTACTGTTTATAAGTGTCTATGAGAGCCTTAGACACCGCCCACAAGCTGCCAAAGAAGCCAAGGCGCTCACTGACACCATTCTGGCCAAGTTATTGCCACTAGCGACCTCTGCAACGCTTACACGCGAAAATATCGTGACCACCGCTGCCAAAACGCTTAAGAACTTCGATAAAGCCGCCCACACCCACTATCTCGCCTACCATCCATTGTAGACCTTAAGATTAATCCTTCGGTTTATTAGATTACGCCTGATAACTGCGTCGCAAATAAAGATAGTAGCTAGACGCTCCTATCAGTAACAACCCCATTGCGATTGGGGCGCTAGATAATGACCCGGTCTCAGCCAAACTTTCATAAGTCACCTCGTCCAAATCTTCACTACTAAAACCGCCAGTGCCACTTAAGCCACTAACAACCCAGTAATCTTGAGCGTCTATGTTTACTACAGATACGTTCGTGTCCTGTTCCGAATAATAAAGCAGCCCGAGGCAGCTTGGGCTAACCTCACCTAAGCTAGTGGCGCCAGGACATATACCAACCTTTTGGTGGTTCGGTAGTTTTGGAACATACAGACTGTAGGTACCGATTGTATTGATCGCTGCTTCTAGGCCGTGGACATACGACTTACCTGCGGCAAGATCTACGCCACCCGCAATGCCCGACCAGTCACTGTCACTGGTCATATCGACATTTATATCGGCTATCGGCGTGCCGTCATCCGTTAATAAACGTAGTAGCTTATTGGGACTGTACTCTATGCCTAACTGAGAATCAGTAGCAGAAATTCCGGTTGCAGGGTCGACGATATCAATCCCAGTCGGCACTCCAGAAATATAATGGTAATCCGTGACAACAAAAGAGCTTATGTAAGTATCCTCTAGGCCACTACTGGTACGCGAGTCTATACCATCAGGGTTGAAGTTAACAGTACTACTGAAGCTTCCCACTTGATAGAGCCTGCCATCAGCGCCAGTAGCAACGTCGTATGCTTGATCAGCGCCAGTCCCGCCAGTGGTTCTCGTAAACTTATAATCGCCCTCTGGACTAAAAGCTGCCAAGAACATATCTGAGCTACCGCTGCTGGTGCGCGAATCTACACCATCCGGGTTGAAGTCGGCAGTGCCACTGAAATATCCTGTTAAGTAAACGTTGCCAGTTGCCCCTAGGGAGATATCATTGGCGATGTCTTGCGATGTACCTCCAAAAGTTTTGGTCCAACCATAGGTTCCGTCTGTAGTGATTTTTGTCAGGAATACATCATTACCTCCAGTAGAAGTTCTTGAGTCAGTGCCTCCACTAGAGTGAAAATTCATGGTGCCAGAGAAGTATCCGGCCGCGTAGACATCTTCACCGCTAATGGCAACGCCCAATGCCCAGTTTCCGCCAAAACTAACGTAGCTCTTAGTCCAGCCATAGGTTCCGTCAGCGTTCCATTTGGTTATAAATGCATCTAGGTAGCCTGAGCCAACGTGAATATCCGATCCGTCAGGGTTGAAGTTGATGTTGGGTTGCGCGTTCAGCCTATACTCTCCTGCTATGTAAGGATTGCCTTGCGAGTCTAAAGCTATAGTCCCAACCTCATCATCTCCGGCAGATCCGAAAGTCTTAGTCCAGCCGTAGGTACCGTTAGCGTTCCATTTGGTTATAAACATGTCGTTATTGCCGCCACTATTTAAGTGCGTATCTGTCCCACCGAATATGTCAAAATCTATCGTGCCCCTGTAGTTTCCAATTACATAGATATGACCGTTTGCATCAACGGCGAGCCCTCTCCCTTGCTGCCGTGCAGAGTCTCCTACGATTCTAGTCCAACCATAAGTTCCATTGGCGTTCCATTTGCTTACAAAAACATCTCTCTCCCCTGCGGAAGTCTGCGAGTCCGAACCGTCGGGGTTGAAGTTTGCCGTCGCAAAGAAGCTACCTGTTACGTAGATATTATCCTCTGAGTCGAATGCTATATCCTCTATTCGATCGGTACTCGTTCCACCGAAAGCCTTCGTCCAACGGTAAGTCCCATCTTCAGTGTAGGACGTTAAATAGCAATCAGTAGAGCCATTACTGGTACGCATATCACTACCGTCAGGATTAAAATTAACCGTACCTGAGAATCTGCCCGCTTTATAGATGTTCCCAGCAGAATCTGTAGCGACAGTTTCGGCAACATCCGACCCCGTACTTCCCATAGCTTTCGTAGATACATACTCTAACTCTGTACTGGCAGCCAGCGCGGATGATGGATACAAACTAGCAGCAATAAAAGCAATTAACACAAAAGACAGCAACCGCACGGAAGTTTTTGCTACTGAATCTCTCCAAACATGATTTTCATGACGATTTTGATTTCTCAACACAGACTCCACTACTTATTCTTGAACATTTCTCAGTGAAACGCTTATGTATACATACTATTGGATGCGGACAATCACCGCAACAAATTGCGTTGTTACTTTTTGACGACTTTGTCGGTGACATCAAAGACGTCCATGTACTTGCCAAACATCAGTCGCGTCTGCGAATACAGCCCCGACATGCCGTTATACAGGATGGTGGTGACCGGGAACAGGATGTATTGCAGCAGCATGAACACCGTGCGGTGTGGTTTGTAGCGCTTCGGTCGCGGTGGCAGCAAACGCAAGCTCAAATACACGGTCACAAATAGACCGAGCATGGCCAGCGTCTGGATGCGACTAACCAAAAATGGCAGCTGGTTGGCAGCAATGCTGTCTGGATTGATTAACAGTGGTATGAAGCCAGCAAAAGCCAGAATCATCGGTGAAGTCGCCCAAGACACATGGCCTTCAAGCAAACGTCCAAATTTGGTTACTAGATCCCATCGGTCGACCTGGTTTGGCGTAAAAAAGCCCTTCTCTGCCACGTATGCCACATCGGAGGCGCCGTAAGCCCAGCGACGCAACTGCACAAACTGTGCTTTGAGCGTTTTCCAGTAGGTCGAGGAAATAACCGCGTCTTGATAGATCGGCAGATAAAGCGGATAGACCTCGTGGCGACCTTCGTAACGGAAGTAGGTTCGCCAGAACTGGTGACCGTCTTCTACCACGGTGCGCACACTCCAGTAATCTGTATCGATGAGTGACTGCAAACACTGTGCGTGTGACGAAAAGTTACGAATCATGTGTGGACGAATCGACAAGACAACGTTCCAGAAGGTATTACCGGTGGCGATAACTCGACTCGGTGCTGGCGCGTCCCAGATATTGTTAGTGAAGACAGGTATTGGCTGGTATGAAACATACAACGGATCTGGCGTTACAGAATAGAGGTAGCTAAGAGCGTTCAGATAATGTTTGTGCGGATGGTTATCAGAATCGAGCGTGGTCACAATCACCTTTAGCGGGTCAAGTTGCTGAGCCCGTACATAGTCGGTCAGCTTTCTGGCCGCATACGTGATGTTCGGGCCCTTACCAATGACTTCATTTGGGATATCACGCGGGTGTTTACTGATCATCATGTGCTTAAAGCGTTTACTGTAGCGTTTGAGGAGTTTATGCGCGAGTTCTTCAGTAGCTGGGCCACCTCGCTCCTCATATGCATGCACAATAATAACCTTATCCATGTCGTATTCAGAGGCCAGAATTGACTCATACGTTGGTACCAAAACGTCTTCATCTTCATTGTATGTGGCAATAACAATTGCGTGCGTTACCTCGCCTGGAGAGATGCGAGCTTCTTTGACACGCATACGCAGCAAGTTGTCATAGTGCCACTTGGGACGCTTTACGGTAGCCGGTACTTCTTCGCCAGTCTGGAGTTCGTGCAACATGGCGGCCCAGTCCAATTTTTGCTGTTGCTCTAGCAAGCGAAAACCTTGGACACTGCGTACATTCAAGCCGACTGCCTTCACAAACCACATCAGCAAATACGCGATGATCACAAACGCCGCCACCCCTGGACTCAAGAAGCTCAAGATGAACGGCATGGCTAGGATTGTCCAGCTCAATGCCCCAGGTAAAATCTCAAACAGACGATAGCGGAAGCCACGGTCTTCTTTATATGGGATTTCGATATTCTTCATAGTTTACTGCAGCACAAGTAGTGCGTTACTGACAATCAGGGTCAAAACAAGCAGTAAAATGCCAAAGCCCAGGACCACCAAACTGAGCTGACGCTTGAGTTCATAGACCCGCAAACTCAATACTGTGCTAACCACTAGAATTGCAACTGCAAAGAAGATGAACGACAGCATATCAAGCACCGTTCCCGCTGCAAAAGCGTTCAGGCCAAGATTCTCGCGGTACTGCACGATGAAGTCGCCCCCACTGTTGCCACTAAGGCGAAGTAGGACCATCAGTGTCACAAGAATAGCCAAAAAAAGATTGGCGCTCAGTAAAGCTAAGACCGGCTTGTCATGAAAGTACTTTTTGGGGATTTCCATTTCTTCTATTCTAGAACGTTTTACTCGATGTTCCTAGTCCTTACCGAGCGTTGCGATAACCGCTGGTTCTGCCACCAGCGCATCATCTGCATGCAATGCTTGCCGGCCAACTAGCAGCCAGTAGACCAGCACTACAAACCCGAGAACAGCCATAATCTGTACAGCCCTAAAAGCACCATAATCGCGGAAGGCCCAACCCAGCAAGAAACTCATTGGTATGCTGATAGCTGTACCTGCTGCTGTCACCGTTGAAAGCAACGAGGCGCGCACACTTGACGGCGTGTTTTCTTGGATGCGTGTCTCTATCTGGTTATCAAGCGCCGACGAAGCCACAATCTGTACCGCAAAGATAATCAAACCAACCCAGTGATCGACCAAACCAATCAAGATAAGTGGAACCGTACTGGCAATAATCAAAGGAGTTAATCGCGTCCGCAAGCGGTGCGCAATCACACTACCCAGTGCCCACATAAATGCATAAATTGCCCACAGAATCCCAAGAAATTCTGCGTCACTGGTGTAGCGCAAAATATAGAGCTGCCCAAAGTCTGCCTTGAACAGCTCCATCAGCGATAACGAGATCATCACGATTGTTAGGACTCTAAGTAACCGAATGTGGAGTATCTTTTTGGAGGCCGCACCCAACTCCCGCAGGACACGTTCCTTGCGTTCCAGCTGATGAAAACGTGGCTCGCGAACGGTCAGGAGAAGCGCGATATTTATGAGGCACGGGACAAGCGATATGTAGAATGTCATCTGATATGAAGATGCCTCAGCGATATAGCCACTCGCAATGTTGGCAACCCCCGCCCCAGCCAGGAACAATCCATAGGCCCAACCAATCATACGACTATAATCTTTGGTCCGATTTTCTTCGCGTAAGGTGTCGTAGACGATAGCCTGATAACTTCCTTCGACCAGCACATCGTACAGTCCATACAAAAGCATGCTCAGTGCGTACACAGTCAGTCCGGGGCTGACACCAGCCAACAACGAACTGAGCGCCAATGCAAATGAGCCCAGTATTAACGTGCCCTTACGACTCCACTTATCGGCGAGTATACCCGTAGGAATATCAAGCAGGAGCGAGCTAAGTAGGGCAGTTGCTGCAGCAAAACCCACCCCAACTTCGTCGATGCCTATCGAGGCCATAAATAACTTTTCAATACCGTACCAAAACACCAATCCTGTCAGGAAGTTACTCAGCAGCAGTTTTTGGATTTGTGTTAGTCTCACCAGGCATCCTTTGGCTAGGCTTCTCTAATGTATGGTGCGGGTAGGGAGAATCGAACTCACCTCTCAGCCTTGGGAAGGCTACATAATAACCACTATACGATACCCGCATAAACACTGGAGCCACCTGCCGGAATCGAACCGGCGACCTACACGTTACGAATGTGTCGCTCTAGCCAACTGAGCTAAGGTGGCACGTATGATTCGTCAGCTATTATAGCAAAAATGTATCTCTGTTGCTTTATCTCTGAAAAAGTGTATGCTTAAGCCACAGGTTTCTTACTAGCCGTTCGTTTTACTAACTGTGCTGATAAGATAAAAAGGTCGTCCTGTGTTAGTTAACAAAGAAAAGAGTTCCATCCAATGGCTAGTAAGTTATTCGTAGGCGGTTTGCCCTACTCTACTACCGATGACGAACTGCAAGATGTTTTTGCCGCACACGGTAAAGTCCTCTCTGCAAAAGTTATCATGGATCGTGAAACAGGTCGCTCAAAAGGCTTTGGTTTCGTCGAGTTTGAAAACGACGACGAAGCAAAGGCAGCAATGAAGGCCCTTCATGATTCAGAGCTTGGCGGTCGCCGAATTCTTGTGAACGAAGCTCGTCCACAAGAACCACGTGCCCCACGCAGCAACAGCTACTAATCGTAGTTGAAGCAACAAGAAGCCCCTCATAACGAGGGGCTTCTTAGTATTTGGGGCTTCGCCGACTCTGTCTTGGTTGGACTAGGATTTTTTCGAGGGTCGACCGCCGCCATGGCTAGCTTTCCCTCCTCTCCGTGCAATTTCAGTTCGTTTAGCTTTAGACATTGCTGCAAAGCCGCGTTTGGCTGTTGATTTGGCCATATTTCCCTCCTCTTTCGTTAATGGCCTTCGTATCATAAGAAATAATCCATTAATCAACTATGAGAAATCTCATAGTTGATAGGCGCAATTATGAGCGTTGATCCAAACTAGCGGATGGTTGGGCGGTCAGCTTTCCACTTAGCGACAGCGTTGGTCCAAACGGCTTTGTCTTTAGTAATCTTGAAGCAACTTGGTAGCGTGTATGGAAATTCGCCCTCACCAAGCCAAACAAACGTATTATTCTTGCAAGACTTCACTTCTGCGTTTGCAGGGATTGATAAGTTACCGATGCTCGACTTTCGGTCAGCCATGAATACATTATTCTCAATTACTAACTTGGGTCCTTTGTCTTTCGCGTACCAACCTTTAAACAACATAGCGAAACCGTAATTGCCGTACTTCTCTGGCTTAAACATAGTGTAGTACGGTTTCATGCTCATCAGATTGTTGCGGATTGTCCAGGTGTTATTCTGACCATTCGGATTTATCCCATCGTACGTTGCAGCACTAAAGCCTGCAAAACAGCCCTCAAACAGTGAATCCTCTGTTATGCCATTATGCAGAAAATCATTTTCGACACAGTCATCATGTATGTCTGACATATACACGTCCTTGATATGGAAGTTTGCCGCCCGTGACTCCATACGAATACCGTCGCCTTGGTTGTGCGCCCGATAGCCCTCCACCAAGAAGTCACTCATTCGGATCGTCATCGCACCAGCATGATGATAGTCTTTTGACCACGTAACATCTGGCGAGCGGTCATTCCATGCACCAGTGTACTTACCGCCGTACCAACAGGCTGGGCCAGCTCCATCGACGCCAATTGCCCATGATACCGGTACTCCTGTTGAGGTCGTACCGTCCCAGTAGGCACGACGAGCGTCGTAGACGGTGTTTTTAGCGATAGAGTAATCGCGGTATTCTCGTTTTTGCAGATCAGACAGTACTTTTCGCGACCCCTTGCGGTTTAGGCAGATGGAATTTTCTGCAGTTCTACTGCTTGCTGCTTTGTTGCAGTCAATAAATGATGATGGATTGATAGTCGCAGCCTGGAACTCCTTGAGGGCAGCCTGATATGCAGCGTCCGTTTTGAAGGTCTTCCTAACTGGTTGGACCGAGTACTGAGGCTTTGACTGGCCAGAACGACTTTGTGCGCTAAACACCAGCTCATCGCCACCACTCTGAGAAAGTACCAGCTGCATGGCCGTAACTTCACCACCCCACCACTGGGTGTTTGTGGTTGTCCGACCGGCAGACTGTGTAGCCCTCTTTTTCTGATACACCGTTGCGACAGCTTTAGCATTCATAACACTCTTGGGTTTGGTCGCCAGGATAGTTGCCGTAATCCGGTCGCCACTGACTGTTTTACAAGCATGAAAGGCGACCTGAGCACTACTTTTTGGGTTGCTGCGAATATCAACCTTGGTGTAACTCGCCGCTTTGGCGGTCAAGTCACGCTGATGATATTGCGAATACAGTGTAATTGAGACCAACGATACAACTCCGGCGAACAGAACCAGCAGCAATAGTTTTTGCCACACACGAAGCCCGCTTAGACCGCGGCGCCCACCAACCCGCACTTGTTTGCGTTGAGTTTTTTTGGTTTGAGGTTTCTTGCGTTGTGCCATGTTTGATATACCTTACCCTTACCATAAGCGGTAAAACAGTAATTGGCAAGCGGCATTTACGCTGGATGTTCAGACAGACAGACCGCTACGGCTCGATCACGCGCAGCAAAGTGTCAACTGAGTCCTCAAGCGTAAAGAAACGGCAGGCTGTTGCGCGCTCTTTCTTGCTCACCGTGCCAAGGGCGATGGCTTCCTCGATACCTTCTACAAGATCGGGTGGATGACGTGGTTTTACGAGTGTGAGTAATCCGCAGTTTGTCTGTGGAATACCACCAATATTGCTGGCAACTACACGGCAACCGGCATGTTGTGCTTCGACAGACAGCATGCCAAACGGTTCACGGAACACCGATGGCATCAGTAACACATCATGCCTTGCTAGCACCCGAGCCATATCTTTCACGGTAGTTTGTGCCGGTATAATTTGCGCATATGGGTACGCCTTGAGCATGCTCTTAAGTGTTTTGCCTGACTCGACATTCAGACCAGCTGCAACAATGCTGACCCGCCAGTCGTTTGCGCCGTGTTCATAATTCCGGCGGTGCAAAGTCTCGAGCAAAGTATAGATGCCCTTTTCGGGGTGCAATCGGCCCGCAAAAATGAGTCGCGGATGCTTGGTTGGTTTTGGGCGATGGATATTGTCGTAGATCGGATCGGCAAACGGTGCCACCACACGCATATGGCTAACCGGGATTTTCAGAAACAGAGCCCATTGTTGAGCATTATAAAAACTGGTGGCGATGATGATCTTGTCCTGCATAGCACGGATGTCATACGCGGCCATTTGTTGCTTGTTAGGGATAACGTTATGAACGATGACGGCAATCTGCTGATTCTTGTTGCGCCGCCCGGCAAAGGCAAAAAAATTGTTCACGAATATCAGGGTGCCTTCTAGCTTGGCTACGTCGGCTTTACTCTTCACATACAGGAACGGAATGCCTTTGAAATGCTTAGAAAGAGATAGAGGTCGGCGCGCGCCTACAATTACCACTCGCGCCTCAATGCCGCGCCGCAACAGCTCTCGTACCTGGCCGGCTGTGTACGTCTCTGAACCACCCGTCCCCGCTAACATTTGCTCTCCAGGTGGCCAGATGAAGTTAATCATTACAGGCCTAGTATACTCCTGGTCTGAGCAATCTGTATCTATTGTTGTTTTTGTGCGAGCTTACTACGCAGCACGAGTGCCATGGCGTGAGACCATGCCAGCGGCGTATGAGCGCACTGCTTATTACTGGCGAGATACGACTCAGGTAGTCCGTTCTCGGTATAAAGGGACTCGGTTTGGTGCAAGTAGTGCCGTGCCTTATCAGTATTACCCAACGCAAAGTGAGCAATACCCAACCACGGCAGACCCATCACCCACTGAGGTTCTTCGCCGTCTTTTGCTTCATAGTGATCGCCAACGTAGCGGATCACGCCGTGTTCACGCAGTAGCGTATGCTCAACAGCCTTCACGATATCCGCATTCAGGTAGCCGTACGGCCACACCAGAGATAACTGCGCCAAGTCGACTTCATGCAGAACACTCTCGCGTGGAAGTAGATTCTCTAAATTCTCTTTTGCCGATGCCAGCATGTGCTCATCGTGCTCGCAGAACGCAGCCACGTTTTCGATGCCCTTAATACACGCAGCCAACGATGAGGCATGGAGCGTAGCTTCTTCTTCCCACATGCCATTGTCGGCATCACGAAAGTACTGACAGGCCTCCAGATAGTTTACAAGCTGCTGGCAAAGCTTCTTCATGGCATCACTAAGTAACGATGGATCGGTTTGATACAGTCGGCCAAGTCCAAACAACAGCACACCAACAGCATCGTGCTGTTTATTACTCCACTCACCCTCTACCCGTGCGCCATCAGTAGTGAAGCGCGGTGGCAGAATGTTCTCTGCTTGTGTGGGATAGGCTTTTCTTTCGAGTAATGTGTGGTACTTGGCAACAATACCACAAAGCGCCTCATAGACTCGTGCGGCGGCTTTGTGCTGGCCAGCTTCTTGCATCGCCAGCGCAACATAGACGTTATCTCGTATCCAGACATGTTGATAATTCGGTCCGTCTCCAGCCAAGGACAAGCCGTCTGGAAGCTGCTGAGATCTGATTACTTCTAGGTCTTTGTTTGTGTCATTCATACGACCATCATAGCAAAGATCAAATCTTCTCGTTCTGTACTTGATGATCTCAATCGGATACATTGAGCAAGAGACTGTAGATCTAGTCGTCTACGTCGTCTTGATACCACATATCTTCGTAGTCGACGACAATCTGGCCCTCACCAGTGGCGGAGTCGATCACAATATCAGCAACTTCGCCTGGTTCGAGCCAACGCACCTCAACGGACGCCTCCAAGATACCGGCTGCTGTTAGTACTTCTAGGACTTCATCGCGCTGCGTCATCTCCATGACTTCGCCATCCACAGTCACATCCATGGCACCAGCCACCCACGCTTTTAGCTTTGCTGCGTCAGCACGAGTAGAGCTGATTGCATCCACTACTGCGGCTAGCTGCCGCAGGTCAACCACGCCATCAGAGTGTGTCATGTATGCGGTCTCTGTGGTGGCATCGTACATTCCCACACCCGTACACGTACCGAGTCCGTATGTGGCAATTAATTCACCGTTAGTTGCAGTACCGAACTCACCCATGCCGACTACAACGTCAGCTTCTGGTGGGATGTATTCGTGGTCGTAGCTATCTGTCATGGTTTATTGTAGTGTCTCTTACTTCGGCAAGTATAGATGCAGCATCAAGTGGCGGGCCCCATACGGTCGCAGTTGCGCGAGTACGGTGGTGATTGAGAACAGTTACCATGTCTTTATGACTGGTAATGACCGTTGGACCATTTGGCGGCATGCCATCGTATAGTGTCCAGCTCGGGTTGAACAGGATTGGTCGGCGCGCCAGTGCAAAGAGTGACTTATCTCCAACCGTATCACCCATATGTACATCTAGCTGACTGGTGTCACCATCCCGAATCACTGCGTACTCCTCCGCTTTATCAATACTGTAGGCCTCGTCTGTAAAACGCCCGCCGCGATGCACATAGGTACTACCAATTAATCCAACAAATCCAAGATCTTCTGTGAATGGTTCCATGAGCCACTCGGGCATGAGAGAAATCGAGACGACATTATGCGTGGGCTTGAGCTTTTCAATGATTGCTGTGGTTATGTTCCAGCGTCGGTGCCTTTGCTGGTTGGCCACGATTTGCGCTGCCTCACCTAGCAGGCTAACCGATTTACCAGGCACTTGGTCAATAAAGAACCGGACGAGCTGACCAAGATGCGCATTGTACGTTTGCTCAGTGTTATCACCTTTCCAGGCTTGCTTAGCTGCTGTTACTTCCTGGGGAATTGGATCAAACACGCCTTGCTCAGACAGCCACTGCGTATACGTCTCCAGTACAGTCATCTTAAAAACCGTACCATCTAGGTCGAAGGTTGCATCGGGCAAGTTTGGGTTGATTCCACCGTTGAGCTCAATCATAGCCTTAATATAGCAAAAAACACTTCAAAACTAAGTGGTTGTGGTTAGTAAAACTGAGGCTAGTTGTCTTTGGTGAAGAATGAAATGTTGAAGCCTTCGGGGTCGGTGATGCGGAAGGAGGTATCTCCCCAGCTGTTGTGACGCAGTTCATGAACAACCGGCGTGTTGTCTTTGAGCTTTTCCCAGAGGCCTTCCACGTCAGTTACTTCCCATGACACATCGGCACCCTGCACTTGCTTGTAACCATCAGGCGGACTGAGCAGTTCGAGCGTAGTATTCCCTACCAAGAACATAACACCTTTGTTGTTTGGGCCGTTATCCCACTCGTGAGTAACCACAAAGCCAAGCTTGTCTTCATAGAAGCTACGAACTAAGCCAAAATCATTAGGGTAGAGCTTGAGCCGAAACTCATTAACAGAAGTTAGTGCAGGGTCAATCACACCTTGTCCTTATATGGTTGAATCGCGACTAATAACGAATCAATGTCAGTAAGTTTCTGATGTTCGATTAAGACCGGTTTTAATTCTTGCAGGATTAGGCCGAGCTCGTCTTTCGTTAGTGCAACGTAGAACTTACGTTCGTGACCAATACTAGCGCCCCTGTCGACAACAATACTGCCTGCTTCACCATCTGTACTATTACCCACAAAGAAGTCTAGCTCATGAGTGTCCTCGGCCGTATAACCAGGAATGTTGCCATAGTCTACCGGGTATGTGACGCCCTTGAGTGGATAGTTACTGTCTGGCGCTAATCTAAAGTCATAGTACTGGTTTGCTGGTACATCGACAACGAAGGTGCTGAGTGGTTCTGGAAGACTTTCTGCAATATTCATGACACCATCATAGCAAAAGAGACCTGAACGGTCTCTTTAAAATAGTTTTTGTGGTTGGCGGACCGACCGGGTAATGCACGGCTGCGGGCTTTCTCGGAGCAAGCTCCTGTGAGAGCCCTTACCGACCGAACCGCGGCTTCGCCGTATCCGGTTCGAATCGCAGACAAGTCTGCCCAATGAAAAAGCCCAGTCGCAAGGACTGGACTCTTTCATTGGCGGGCCCGACCGGATTCGAACCGGCGATCTCCTCCGTGACAGGGAGGCATGTTAGGCCTCTACACCACGAGCCCGCATCTGTTGTTGCGTTCGCTAAACGAACGAATAACAGGGGCAATCATAGCAAGATTTTAGTTAAAAAGCAATGATTACTGCGCTGGCACTTCTTGATCGGCAGCAACACTAATGACGTTAACAATCTGGTTGGTGGACGGTCGATAGATAATTACTTTGCGCTGTTCCTGGTAAATAAGTAGCTTGTCGCCGTTCTTTACGCCTGCAAAAGCTGGATTGTCAGCAAATCTACTCTCGTCACTTACCTCGGCAGGAACCGGCTGTTCACCGTTAGGCAAAATCATAATCTTACTCACTTGGCCGACCAAGTCTTTAGACTCCGCTTCGACGGCTTTAACCGGATCGTTAAATCTGTTGAGTTCAGCACGCGCATCCAAGTACTGCCAAATCAACAAACCAACTGCAACCACAGCAAATACGGCAAGAGCTCGCTTGAGGTTCATCTTGGTAAGTTTGCTTTTAAGATTTTTGGTTGTTCGTGACGCTTTTTGGTCGCCACTGTTTACTTCGATGTTCATACTTCCCCTGTTACCGTTTAAGTTTATCTTGTTCGAGCAATTCAAGCAATAAATGCTAGTCATTAGGGTAGTGTGTTAGTACAATATTATCTACATGAGGAAGTTACGAGCGTACCAGATCGCCACGATACTACTCGCAGTTTTATGCGTAGTGCTGGCTTATCAGGTAATGACAACCAAGGACAAGTTGCCGTCAAAAGCTCAGAGCGAATACCCGCTGCTGGCCAAACGCATCTTTTTGGATCAACCAAACGACACAATTATCAACTTTTCACCCCTCAGAGAAGACGTCAAAAAGTATTTAGCTGACTCTGGTATTCCGCACAGCTTTTACTTTGAATACCTGCCAACAGGTACGAGCATTCGTGATGGAGAAGCAAACGAACTGGTCGGAGCCTCACTCATGAAGATACCTATCGTTATGGACCTATACAAAGCTGCCGAGATGGGCAAAGTCGACCTCGACAAGCAAGTCACCGTGCCTCAAGAAGCCGTCAGTAACGACGGTGTATACGGCAATACCGAGCAGCTCAAGCCAGGCGATCAGATCACGCTGCGTGAAGCCGCAAAAATTGCCCTTACAGAATCTGACAACACGGCTGCTTACCTTGTCTACGCCGCCACGAAAGACATTATAAGCGCCGATGATTCCTCTATTAAACGGCTCGACGTAGAGCTCAATGAGACGACCACGTCGTCGGGAAACTATGTATTAATCGGTGCTCGCTCTTACTCATCGTTTTTACAATGTTTGTACTTCAGCTGTCACCTCAGCTTCAACGATTCCCAAGAGATACTTGGCTACTTAACGGAGTCCGAAGACAACAACCGATTACGCGCAGGCGTGCCAAGCGACGTCAAAGTAGCACGCAAGATTGGTTCATTTAGCGATCAGACCCAGAGTGACTGCGGTATTGTATATGTGCCGAACCGCCCGTACACCCTTTGTCTCATGCTTCAAGTCGACGACAAGAACGCCGACAAGCATTTCCAGGTAGTATCAAAGAAGGTCTACGACTACGTTACGACCACCAACTAGTTAATTTTTAACCGGCGGTACTGGAACGTCTATCGTCTTGGCATCTTTGACGCTTACCGCGGTCCATGCGAACTCGATATCTTGTGTGGCATCTTCTGGCAAGATGATAGTAAAGCCTTCTTTAGTTAGATCATCGTAGGCGAACTGGGCGAACTTACCGTTCTTAATGTTCACAGTGACAACAGGCGTGTCATCGTACGGTTTCTCAAACTTGATCACCACTTTCTTCTGTGTCTTGTAGATGGTAGCGAAGCCGGCCGCATCGTTGTTCTGGGTCAGACGACCCTCAATCTCGACATCGTTACGGAAGATGACACTATCTACGAAAGTGGCCATGCGGTGGAAGACGCTTGTGTTGAGGAATTCGACCGGTCCAACCACCTTGAGCGCGCCGTTAGCGAATAATGCGCCTTCTACCGTCAGACTCTCGCCCACTTTGGCGGTCTTGACCACGAAGTCATCCAGATTAACGCTAGCCTCTGTGAGTTCACTGCCGCCCGCTTCTGTCGCCGCCTTTGGTCGTGATGTCAGCTTACCAACCAACACTTCAAGACCTTCGATCTTATTGGCCTTAATACTGTCAGCGGTGATGTCTTTGGCATTGATACTGACGCCGTTGATTTCGTACGCGCTGACTCGATCAGTTAAGATCTCAGAGTTGTCTTCTCCTGGGGCTTGCTGCTGCTTGCGGCCAATCAGGTAACGGATGATGTCATCAGATTTCTTCAGCTTATCGGCCAAAACACCTTCTTGCAGATTCACTAATGGACCAAGCACGGTGTCTGGCATGGTAAAGCCACCGTTGCCGAACTCTTCCATGGCTACTTCAACTCTCTGACCGTTGTAATCGACCAGATTCACAAAGACCATCACCGTGCCACATCGAGCACCAGCAGGACTACCGTCTGGGCAGTCAATGAGCGTCTCCGTGTTAAGATCCTCCAACACAGTACCGACTACCCGACCAGCACCAACTGCTTTCATTCCATAACCAGCAACCGTACTTGAAGTGATACGGTCACCGGATTTGATGGACTCGCCTGGTTTGATCAAGACTTTTACCGGTACGCGTCCACTCAATGCAATCGGGTACGAGTTCTCTTCTTGTGGACCAATAATGAGACCTGGGTTGGTGGCAACAATACCCAGTGTTTTGTCGTCATATGGCTTGCTTGATGGTACTACCTCACCAACCGAGTTGTCTTGCATGCTCACTATGTCACCCGGAACAAGCGAATCAAACGATGTGAAGCGCTCGGCAAGGTCAGCACCACCAACACCACCAACCTCAGACGATACTCCTGCCATACCATCAACAATCAGCTCACCACGAATCGATGAGATGTTGTTAAAGAATCGGTCCATGTCTTGTTCAAGGTTGCGGTCTGATTTCTCAAGCCACAGGTTAGCTGAGGATCCCATTACAACGATGCCATTTTCGACAGAAAGTGCGTCAATATCATCGGCATCAGCGCCTGTCCAGCTAGCGCCAGAGCTATCGGTTACTCCAGTATCTGAATGGTATACATTCGAGACAAAGGCATTGGCGTAACCACTAAACACGCTGACTGCCCCGCCATCGGTGCCATTACTGGTTCCTACGTACAGATCGGGGTTTGAGCCCAGGAAGTTCGTGTTATTGAGGCCAATTGACGTCACAATGTTAGTATCACCATAGAGTTTTTCCGGTATGACTTCGTAGTCTGAATCAGTACTAGGCGTAACTGTCCATGCAGGACTGACAGTTAAAGTCGTGCCATCATTAGCAATAACCCGACGAGATTGTCCTGCACCCGTGCCGGCTGTTATTTCTACAAAGCTGCCGACGAATGAGTTCGGTACATAGGTTTCAGCCGAATCGCCAATAGTCGTACTACTGAAAGTAGTCGCAGCGGTAACAACTGTTGAAGGTTTTGCTAGGGCGCCGCGTCCTTCCAGATAGATCTTTCGAATCTGGGCTTGTGTCAAAGTATCTGATACAGTTGCGCCGCCACCCGAAAAGTATACATCGTCGATATCGCCATCCCAGAAGTTGCCACCGGCTGCACCACTACCGTCAGCACCAATAGTTAAAATCTGTGATGCGTCTAGCGTCAAGGTAGCAGCCAAAGCCGTATCGCAGGTACTGGCCTGCTTTCCGTCAATATAGAGACAGAGCCCAGTATCCGTATTGACCGCTGCAACATGGTGCCACTGACCATCGTTATACGTTTGTGTCGATGTAACCGAATCGTCATAGGCTGCAGTTGCAGCAGTGTCTTGTATACCGAACACTATGCTACCTGAGGAGTTCATTTCGACGGTGTAGCCCGCACCTTCAGTTCCACCAAGAGCCGAGAATCGCTTGTCAATCAACACATCCGTTCCCGCGATTGCCGTGGAGTGCCTGAACCATGCACTAACACTAAACGACAGTGCTGCTACGTTGAAGTCCGCATCTGTATCACAAGTTCCGTCATTGTTAGCATCTGAACAGAGGAATTGGCTCGTGCCGTTGAATCTCAGCCCTGTGCCATGAACACCATTAACCCCATAAGTTGGCGCAACTTCTGGCTCAAGTACGCTGTTTCTAATCGTCGAGTCCGTCAAATCACCAGATAGGTTGTCGAAACTAAACATACCTCGCTGCGTACCAGTCATGTATGAGGTTTCACGACTTGTGTTGTAGTGTTTTGACCAGCCGATTACCGTACCAGACGGAACGTTAACATCGTGAACTTCGGTCAAGCCGGCTGAATGACCAACGTAGAGAAGGTCGGCTGCATCGTCTGCCATTGAGGCACGTTCAACTACTTTGAGTGCGTCTGGCGCACCGACTGCAAATGTTGGAGCAGCGGCACCATTCGCAACATTCGGCAAGTTGCCGGCGGCTTCATCAAACAAGTCAGATGGAGTCGCTTGGTCAGCCTTGGCAACGTCAATACCGACCGTTCCATTTGCCTGTGTACCATACCGTTCTACCTGGCTGAGCGTTACATTGAGGCCATACAAACGACCACGTTTAGTGACATACACTGCGCTAAACTGATCAGTTAAGTTATCGCCGTAATCTAATGTTTTTTGCTCTGACAGGTTAACTACAGATATCGAGTCATCTGTGGCTGCAGCGATGAAGGTTTTTCCGTTACCTGGGCCACCGTTAGTTTCAATACTACTTGATCCATACAAGACCGAACCGTGTACTGCATTTACAGCGTTGTGCCGGATCGCCAAGGCTGTCCTACTATCAAGGTTGTAGGTCACTGCCGTGTTTCTGTTAGCAATGTTCTTATCGCCTTGGTCGCGGTCGGTTGTATTGTAGTTGTACATCCTATCTTGGGTAAAGTCGATAGCATACATTCCACCCGCTGAAGCGCCATTAGCACCGACGTAAACTACACCGTTAAGCGCAAACACACTCGATGGATCGTTATTGGTGTCAACACCAATTGCGTAGCCAGCTGCGTTCTGGTTGAACTTCATAAACATTTTGTAGTCGTTAGCGTCAAAGATGTAGACAGCACTGGTAGTCGATACGATAATAGCTTTCTTTGGGAATCCTGAAGAGCCACAACGAGTATCACTCGCGATGTTACAAGCGTCACCAAATCCATCGTTCTTTGTCTCAGTGTACCAGCTGAGCGACTGAGACGTTGGTGAATTAGTCCAAGCACCGGTGTCCGAATCTTTAGTAGTGTCATAGACGTGTACATCGGTAATGCCGGTCAACCCAGTCTGCTTGGTGATACCCTTCTTGACCAGGTCACCGTACAAGTCAATCTGCCCAGCAGCACTCGCGCTACCAACCTGGAAGGTTCCGTCAGTTTTGAGTGTGGCGACATCGCTACGATAGAGGGTCGTGTCGCGTGATGAGCCAAAAGCGATACCGGCACTTGCTGTCGTATTATTTGCATTACTACTAAGCCACAACGTCTGCGTGTCTGCCGCCTCAATTGCCACACCATAGTCACTAGTACCATTGGTTTGCGCCTCAACGAACACTCCATAGTTTGATGTTATCGTAGAAGAGCTGATTGACGCACTTTGTATGTGCAAGCCGTATCCGTCTGTCAGCGTACCACCACCTGTTAGATTAAGGTGTCCCTGCAGTCCTGCTCCTTCAGTTATTGTACCTCCGAAAAGGAAGGAGGCAACTTCACCACGCACTCCTACCGCCATAGTGACCCCGCCGGTAAGTACCGCACTTGCACCACCCCTGATACCGTACAGATACTCGGCATTCGTGCCAGTACTAGCCCCGCCTGCAAATGCGTTTATACCGTATGCCGTGGCAGTTCCGGCGCCCGAATTATCAGTGTTATTCAGTATATCTAGGCCGTAAGAATTGATTGTTCCGCCCGTGGCGCCAGTTCTCGTCACGGCAATGCGCTGACCATAGGTACTATCTGTACCTGTATTTACGACTCCTGTGTCGCTGACGGTTACTTTCAGGCTATATTCATCACTGGCAGTAGTATTGGTGCTTGTAAGCGCCGTGTCTATCTCGCCGCTATCAGCAATAGTTAATACTGCGGTACCATTGTCTTGGACAATGAAGTCGCCCGTGCCTGCCAAGTTAGTGACAACATTGCCCGACCCATTGTTCGTTATCGTATAAGCTGGGTTATCGGTTGCATCAAGGGTGTAAGTATACGCACCGGCATCGCTGAGTGTCATAAATGCCGTGCCGTTGTCTTGGAACTCGATGTCGCCAGCACTCGCTAAGTTGAAAACCACATCCGCAGCGTCAACTGAGGCGGACGTGACCCGCAAAGGTGAGGCCGTCGAGCCAGTCAGTGTCGCCATATCAGTTATAAATTGATCTTGTGTGCCGCCACCGGTTGACGCTGCGTTCTCAGTAAATGTAAAGCCACTTTCGGCTGCGGTCAGCTGCCAATTCCACACCACATTGTTGTCGGCGTTGTTGATACTTGCCCCTGTTGTTGCAGCAGTCACTTGATCAAGACGAGCCCCGCTACCGCCAGCACCACAACCGGCATCAGTCGTGTTACAAACTGTCTTGACGACGCCGTTTTCTATAATCTTCACCTTGTTGAGCGTTGAGTCATAGAACAAGCCACCATTGAGCGCACTCAAGTTGCTCGTCGGATCAGCTGTTGCAGCATCGAGCTGTAGAATGGTTGTATCGCTATCAGTGCCAGTTGAGTTGCCAACTTTAACCAAATTACCACCGCTACCACTCCGCGCCGCGGTATCAACTTGTAGCACATTAGCTCCAGCACTCTGTACCCGGAAAGCGTCTACCGAAGCTGCCGAAGGATTAAACAACGTATTCCCTGTCGCCCCCACTGAAGCCAGCACCGTTCCAGCACTATTCTGCCACTCCTGGAGATTGGCGGTTTGGCCAGCAAAACCCTGAACGACGAGGCCTTTACGCCCGACTGCGTTTGAATTGAACTGTACCGCTGCAGCATCGTCCGCAGTATTATTGGCATTCACGGTAAGCTTGTTGTTCGTTCCGTAGCTTGTTGCGTTTAAACCAAGCTGACCTCCGTCACTAAACCGCATCATCTCAGTGTATGTCGTAGAGCTTCCGTCGAAGCCCCAAGAGAAGTAATTCCCGGAAGTATTACCGTCTTGATCAGCAACGTTGATGATATTACCGTTGCTCGTAATTGAACCATAGTTTGAACTATAACCTAGGTTAAGCCTACTCGGATTTCCGCCGTTTCCGATTACTAGCGATGTATCAGTAGCGGCGCCACCCTGTACTCGAAAACTACCGTCTGTAGTCAGTATGTTGGCAGATGAACGATACAGATTAGTGTCACCGGAAGTACCAAATGTAAATCGTCCGGCCGACGATCGATTCAACACTTCAGTAAAGCCTTCGCCAAGTCGCAAGGTTGTGCCAGTAGATTCGAGGGCAAGATTGTTCGATATATAAACTAAGCCTCCGCTTGCGGTTGCAACACGTAGCGCCGAACCGGCCACAGTAAGTGAGTCGTCTGTTCTCAGTAAATCAGCTCCTGATCTATACAAATTCACGTCACCCGTACTACCAAAGGTGAAGCCATCAAGATCTTGTGGGATTGCAACTCGCAAAGTTCTCGTAGCGCTGTTGTTCGGCATAACTTCAAAGCGCAGTTCACTACCACCGCTGCCACTGGCAAAATCTTGTGAGGCAAAGGCTGTTATACCAGCCGAGTGATAGGCATTGTTGCTTGCGTCATATGCGCCACCTAGCAGTATGTAGCCTAAGCGGTCGCCTGAAGAAGTCGCCGCGCCGTCGTCTTGTATGCCGATGATGCCTGAGCCGCCAGTTGATGAAGAGGTGGCGGTCTGAATGAAGGCTGACTGTACTGCGCCAGCACCTCTAACTGTTAGGTTGGCGGCGCTCAAGTACTGGTTGCCCGAACCTACCACCAAAGATCCGTCGCTCTTTACACTCCCCAACACAGTGCCAGAGCTATTCTGCCACTCTTGAAGGTTGGCAGTTTGACTGCCTGAACCACGCACAACTAACCCTTTAACATCTGTATTGGTATATACACTCAGACGCACACCGCTCAGTGGCGTCTGGTTACCAACAGATATCTGTTCGGTGGAAACAATGTCGCCATCAGCGGCAATTGCTGACAATACAGTGCCAGTACTACTCTGCCACTCTTGAAGGTTGGCAGTTTGCGAGGCTAAGCCTTGGATTACCAACGGTTTGGCGGTCGTGGCAGAGGCGGTGATTATGGTGTTGGCTAAGTTGTCTACTGTGGTAGGAGTGTTGACACGTAATTTCTCGTTTGTGCCGCCCGTCAAGGAGTAGGCGCCAAACTGAGCGCCATATGACGAGGTTAGGCGCAGCTTAACCGAGCCGTTTGAACTGAGGTCAAGGTACTCATTCGCGCTTACGTAGGTTAATACTGTTCGCGCCTGGCCGCTACCGCCAAGTCCGTATAAGATTGCTCCGTTACTGCCCACCCAGATTGGCGCGGTTGAGACTAACTGGTTAGATGAGTTCACGCCAAACGTGTAGTCGGCACTATTTGCCGCATTACGCCAGGCAATATTCTCTGCATTTGCCAGGCGGACAAAACCGGATGAAGCTGGTGTGCCCGTCGACACCAAACCTGGCGCATAAATGTACCCATTAGAAGCAACACGCATTAATATCGAACCGGCATCGTTCTGCCATTCCTGGAGGTTGGCGGTTTGGCTGGTGGCACCACGAACCACCAAACCTTTGCTTCCCGCTGTTGAAGAACCAATCAAAACTGTTGCATCTTCTGTAGTTGGACTGTTTACTGTCAACCGAGTATTGGTATTAACGGTACCAGTTGTATTGATGGCAAGCCTAGTATTAAGCTTAACTGCAGCTATCGTGTCAGCGTTTGCCGATAAAGTTGACGAATTACTACCTTGCCACAAGAACTGTATTGAACCACCAAAGTCACTAAACCCACCCGAACTCAGAACCAGGCCACTACGATAACTTGCACCAGAATTGTAGTATCCGCCTATCTGGAGCGAGCCGCCGGCCGAACCGCTTGCATCGACCGCATTCGATAGCCGTAAAACCCCTGCGCTGAAGCGATTAAGGACTGCGTCACTGGCACTACCAAAGCGAATAGCGCCACTTGAGCTAACTGAAGTTAGTACCGCGCCCGTGCTATCCTGCCATTCCTGGAGGTTGGCGGTTTGGCCAGATGCACCCTGTACGCTTAAACCAGCGAAGCTTGCATCTGTACTAGTAACCTGCAAACTTGCAGTTGGCGCAGGACTGTTAACCCCAACACGCTTATTTGACGTATCAACGCTAAATATCGTTGATAATCCTGTCGCATTCTTAACTTGTACCGCAGTAACCGAGTCTGTCTGTGGCTTAAATAATAGGTACCCTGCGTTATCTAGGACGAGCACGTCACTGCCTCCACGCTGTAACTTAAGTATGTCTCCTGTGGCGCCTGTCTTATTAATGCCGATTGAACCATTAGTCGTCGAATCAACCTGCAAGGAAGCCTGTCCAAGCTGAATCAGCTCATCCTTGGATAGGCCACCAAGTTTTTTTGCATTCTTTGCGTATGGGGTGGCGCTAAATCTAGTAAACGGCAACATTTCACCATCCCATGACGGACTGGCCGTTCCGCCTACGTCAATTGAGAGCCATAGGGTGTCTTGATTCCAGTCAACATCATTACCAAAGGGAGTTACCGACCCGAGGTATACTGAAAAATAACCGTTCTTAACCCTAACTTTGTCAGTGCTGACCCGAGTCTCAGTCCACTCAAGCGTACCGCTACAAGGTGAAGTACCTGATACTTCACAACCATCACCATCCTGATATACCTTAAATCGCAAATTATAGAAGCCATCTGGCACAACTGCACCTGTATCATCTAGTAATCGAGCCTGGAAGTTCAACTGCTCGTTAATACCTGCAGAATTAACGGTCTGCCCCTGTTGCTGTGAGCGATAAAAACCAATCACACCAGATATAAACATGAGCCCTATGGCGCACAGGATGAGTGGATTCCAGAAATTGACTCTTACTCTCATTTGTTCTCTATGTGTATTAAGTAACCTTAACCACATTGTATCTTGTAGAGTCTACAACGACAAGGGAAATACCCCTGTTATAGCCATGAGTTATCCACAAGCTATAACTGAACAGTTTTGTTGTTCGATGTACAAAATTTGAGAGTTTTAGAAAGACTAGTGAACAGCTTTTTTATTAATCGAGTGGATAGCGACTCGTTCTCCGAGCCAAAAGCACAGTGTTAGAATACTAACGACGACAAAGACCGGGTAGGCCCGGTTCACACCATCTACAAGTTGGTTCTGGAATATACAGACTGCGTCTTGTTGGCAACGCTGAGATAGTGTGCCTGTTGATGACAGGTTAACTTCTTTAACTCCATCTACGATCACAACTGTCTGAAAGATCACTTTAGATCCATTGATATCGGTTACTTCAATGATGACACGGTACTGGCCAGGTTTATCATATTGACGCGTCAAAGTGTACTCACCCGCCTCATCATAGACTCGTGTAGTTTGCCGTCCATCACCCCACCTGATAAGTACGCTGTATGGACCCTGCCCACCAACAATGGTAAACGAAACACGAGCTTCCTTCTTAACCTGATCAACCCGGAAGTAGCCTTTAGAGGTCACCAGTAGGTCGGCTGGAGCTTGACCCACTGTACCGGTATTTGGCGGATTTGGACTATTAGTACCAGGTGTTTGTGGGTCAGTCGGGTTCAAAACTGGCGCGTCGTAAAATACTGTAGTGGTAGTGGAGTCTGGACCGTACTGGCTAATCACATCTCGAGTTCTTGCCACCAACGCATTGCTACCAGTGATTAGTGTCACTATCAGGCTAAATGTCCCTGTGGGGCTACACACTACTGAACCAGCTAAATCACCGTTGCGATACAACTCTACAATAAAATCATGGTCACAGGTTCCCTCTATGGTTACAGTGTTGGCAGTAAATTGCTGTCCGTTAATCGGCTGCTGGATTACAGCAGGTACTGATGGAGGTGAACCAGGCACCAGTCCTGACAACTGAATATCTCCAGATTCGGTAGCACCCTGAACAACAGTGTGTCGCACGAACATCAGGCAGCCCATCGTAAACAGTATCAAAAAAAAGATGAGTGCATACGAAGTCTGGTGATACGGTAATCGCTTACCAGTGTGAGTATGATGGCTGTAGTGAACCGGCCTACGCTTAGGGTGTGGGTGAGCTTTGGCATGACGCACCTGGCTAGTTGAAGCCGTTCGAGATTTATTTCTTCGTGCTACCATTGTTCTTCGAGCGACCTTGCGCCTTCTTAACAATGTAGCGATTGTAGCGTCGGACAAAGAATACGATCAGAACGATGGCTAGAATAACCAGAGCAATTAACTTATACGGTATTACCCAGAAAGTTATGGAATCAGATACGATAGTATTTCTCTCTCCATATACAACATCAGCCTGAACAGTATATCGACCAAACAGTAACTTATCGCTCAGTTCTTGTTCGAACTTTCGTGTACTACCTGGCAAGACGTTACCGCCATTTTCGTTAAGAGCGAAAGTTGTTACTTCACGTCCGAACATATTGCTTACCCTGATCGAACCAGTTGGTTTAAAGAATACGTTACCTGTGTTTGTGATTCGCTCAGCAATTGTAACTGGTCCATATTCAAACATATTCCTTTTCTTACCGTTCTGTGCTGTATACATTTCACTTATGACAGCCTGCTCCGTTGTATCACCTGATACATTCACAAGCATAAGAGTACCGACACTTGCTGATAATGAGACTCCTGTGTCTTCAAGTTCAGGTGGTGTGCCTGTAAACCGAATAACCCCAAAGTGACCACCTGGACTGGCATTGTCAGGAACGCGCAACGTTACCTTGACTGACTTTTGCTCACCCTTTTTTAGCGTTATTGCTGGAATTGAAACGATCCAAGATTTGATTGAATATGGACTTTCCTCTTCCGCATCTAACAGCAGCTTTGGTTGACCATCTTCACCGTTAGCTACAAAGTCATTAATCTGTGACTTTATTACGAGAGTATCCTGTGTGACATTGCGAACACGGATAGTAGAATTGATTACCTTGCCTGGATCTGCTTTTAATTCAATCAGAGGAGGCGAAATCTCCAACCCCTGTCCACTTTGGCCATGCGCAATATCGGGCGTTATAAACATAAGCAACAAGATAGAAGCACTTGCAACAATACTCAACACTCTCTTCATATCAGTTGATGTCCCTCTTCCCCAAACTCTCATTGGTAACAGTATATCAGATTAACTAGAACGTTGCGGTTGCAATGTATGTCATTGTCGCAGTATACGTACCGGCCTCCGTTGCAGTATCGATATTAGCAATGTAGGCTACCTGATAACGACGAAATGACTCAGACGTGCCCTTGCTCGCAACACTATCAGCCGTAACAAACCGGAACTGATCGACAGTGTTATAGCTCGCTGCTGGCGTACCCGAGCCCGCACCGTCAGGGTCGGCACCAATATTCGGTGTAGCGTTGTCGCGCAGGTTCATTCCGAACTGCTCAGTTCCTGTTGTTGACGCAGTTTGAGACGCAAGTGCCGAAATAGTATTACCACCCGAAGTAAGCGTTGCTCCATTAACAGTAATCGCATAGCCACTTCCCCCGTTTGTACCTACACCCATCTGCGACAAACCAGTACCAGTAGTGCTTGCAGTTAGCGTTCCGAGAGCCACGGCGGAACCGGTCGCACCAGCACAGCTACTTGTTGTAATGCCACTCGTACCGGTACAAAAAGTAAGCGTCTCGTCAACAGTGGCGCTCACAGTGATTTGTTGGGCTGTACTTGCAGCGACGGTACCGGTATCAACTGCTGTTGTCCAGGCGGCGTCAGAAAAAGTACTAATACGTGCGAAGAATGTGGTGTTTTGAGCTGTAGGGTTGGTGACTCCGCCAAAGACAACAGTCTGAGATCCGGTTGGCGCTGCAACGTTACCGCTCTTCGATATACGCAGACTGCCTGCGGTTACAGTACTCACCGTCCAACCGGAGGCGTCACCAAGGTTGGTTGGCTGTGAGGCGAGTGTTGAGCTAGAGTTAACAAAACCTGATGGAATGGAACATGCTCCCGAGGCAGTCGTACAAATCTGGGCTTGCATTGATTGGATTACAGTAGCGGAAGGTACAGTAAAATTAAACGTATAGGTAACGCCCGTGCCTGCACCGGCGGAATTAGAGAGAGTCAACTTGCGAGCGGTTATTTGAGCTGCTGAAACCTGAGCATTAAAGACAGACTGTAACGCAACCATCGCCAAGACAATGGCGATTACTATATAGGTTATTCGTTGGACTTTCTGCTGTGTCTGTGCAAATTTGGACATGTTTGATTGTTACCTTAAGTGCTTTGCTAAATTGTACAATACATCATAAGCATAAACAACGACTTTCTAATATGTTCCTGTGCAAACAAGCGTCTGATTACCACTGTAACTTCCGCCTGCAGTGGTGTTAGCAGCGTTAATAATATACGACATAGTGTACTCGGTTAAGCCAGAGCTCGCTGCCGCTGAGGCTATCGTTTCACCTGCGACATACCGAAAGTTGTTGGCCGTATTGTAGTTACCCGCGGCTGTACCGGATGAAAAACTACTATCTGGCGTCTGTACAGGGTTGGCGCCAAACGTTGTTGGCGAAGTGTTAGCAACGAGATTAACACCAAACTGCTCAGTACCGGGCACCGATGGCCCAGTTGAGCTCATGCCGGCCAACGTATAGACACCTGTACTGGGCGGATTGCCGACTATTTGCACGATATATCCGTATGACGTGTAATTCAGGACACTAAATGTTGCGGTTGCAGTGGCCGTAACGGAGGTAGAAAGAGCACCAAAGTTGACATTCGCCGTGTCGACCGTACAGCTCAGTGATGGATCATTAGTAGTCACCGGGCCACTATCAGCCCTGAAGTTTGTCGAGCCACTTGGCCCACCGCCAACGCCGTTAACTGCTTGCTGACCGGGGGCTGTACCGTAATTAGTAGAAGAACTTTCTAGGCTTCCACCCGGTCCAATAAAGGATTCGTCTATCTTAAAGTTGCTCGATGAACTCTGGGCAGACGCCAGGGTGCCACCAAAACAGAGCATAGAAACCACCAAGCAAACCCCTTCTAGAATCTTTCTCATGTACAAATCATTATACGGAGTTGGTCACGACAACGCAAAGCGCTCACGCTTGCAAGGCACTAGTTAACGCTAATGTAGACGCGGGCAGCTTGCTTATCTTTGAGGTCGTTGATATAGGTTTCGAGATTTTTGAAGTTAAAGACAACGTGCGCACCTTCGACTTTGTCTTCGTTCTTACTGATGGTCTTTACAATTTCCAGGCTATAACCAGTGTTAATAATCCCTGAGGTCTCGCCAGCATTGAGTCGAAACAGTGCATCCGTCGTCTGAGCATTAATATCGCGATTTGACCGATCAATAGCAAAACCAAATGTACCACCGCGTGCTTTGCTAACCTCATCCTCTGAGTACTGTCGGGCTACGTCCTCAAACTTACTACCATTTGTTAACAGCGCCAAAGCCTTCTCGGCGCGAGCCTGAGTGTCGGTATCAATCGCGGCTATGACTTTTTGCTCCAACAACCGTTGCTTGATAACACGGCGAAAATCATCTACGGACCAGCCGAAGTTTTGCTTAAGCGCTTCCTCGTAGGCCTGTTCACTACCACCTAAACGGTTTTGACGTCGGAGCAGTGTAATCTGGTCTTCTACCTCTGTATTGCTGACACTAACATTGTTCTGTTTGGCCAATTCTTTGACGTAGGCATCATTAACTACCTTATCTATGGCTCGTTTTTTGTACTCCGCAAGCTGCTGTTGACCGGCTTCGGAGTTAAAGTCGAGCTTCTGTTGATTCTCATAGAAATAGATGTAGTGACGTAGTTCAAACAGATAGTTCTCGTAGGCCACAAAGCGTGAGCCGGTCTTGGCAATTGGGAACGGCACTACTTGTGTGACACGATACATAAAGCTCGATGTTGTCTCGAATCGATACAAGGCTGCTACTGAATAACTGAGGAAAATCACCGCTGCGGCGATAATGAGAGCAGTCGATATCATTACAATACGGTGTTTGGAATGCTGCAGTGGATATATATACTTACGGGCACTTCCTAGAACCTCTTCGCGGTGAGCGGCAACTGTCTCGTTTGTAATAGGACCTGACTTTGGAGCGTCAGGCGTCGACTTTTTGCGATTCAGTATCTTCTTAATTTTCTTCTTCATAATCCTCTTCTTGGACGTCGTCATCTTGCAAATAGGTTTCCACCCCATGTTCGCGTAAGATCAACGCTATTTGCTTTACGACTTTGGCGGGATGATGGATATCTTTGATAACCAGGTCACCGATATACGTCTGTATAAGTATTGTACCAAATCTCAGCAGGGTTTCCTGCATACCCGAGATTTCGTAGTTGAGTGATTTTATCTGCTGCAAACTGATATCAACGACTGACTTATGGAACAGGCCCTTCTGACTGATCTGGATGAGTCGCTGGTCAGTCACAATAAATACACTGAAGTACCAGGCAATCCAAGCTGGCGCGAACAGCACAATCATCAGAATGAAACCAGCTGCCAGACCGCCAAAAAAATAGCTGTACTCTGGTTTAACTAACGCTGGTAAAGTACCGAGTAGCAGACCAAGCATGCCAAAGATCAGCCCTTTACGCATTACCACAGGGTGACGACGAAATACTAATAGAACGTCTTCGTCATCAAACTGATCATCGAAGTACTTCTGTTTTTCTGGTTCGGTGTGCGATTTTGCAGCGTTCTTGCCAGCTTTTGCCATAGCACTAGCGTAATCGTTTTGACAGGAATAGTCCACCCGTTAGAGTAGCCAACTATCTGGTACCCCCACTACGATTCGAACGTAGATCTTTTCCTTAGGACGGAATTGCTCTATCCATTGAGCTATAGGGGCAAAACGGCCGCTTTGTCTGCGGCCGATTGTTTTTAGGCGTGTGTTAATTTTTCGTGCACTGTTTCGTACTTGTACAGTTCGTTATCGTCAAACCACATGCTGATCTCTTGTTTGGCTTCATCAACCGCACCGGAGGCGTGCACCAAGTTAGCTGCACCCTTCTTTTGCAGTGAAGCACGTCCCAGACTCAAGTGTGCGTAATCACCGCGGATAGTACCAGGAGCGGAATCTTTTGGACCAGTCGAACCAACCATTTTACGAACCACTTCGACAGCATGACCACCTTCTAGCACAAAGGCTATTACTGGTGAACTATTCATGAATGAACGAGTAGCGCTAACAATCATTTCACCAATTTCTTCAATCGTTTCACTATACTCGACGCCATATCCATCCCAATCAAGCTTTGTCTTGTTGCCGACAATTGGTACTAATTCATCAGGATAGTGTTTTTTAAGCAGTTCCATACCTGGGATCATCATCTTCATACCAACAATTTTGAATCCAGCGCGTTCAAAGCGAGCGATAATTTCGCCAGCGAGGCCTCGTTGTACTGCGTCTGGCTTGAGAATAACTAATGTTCGTTCCATGACTTCCCTTCACTTATTTCTTGCTACTAAAAGCACATTCTAACAGATGTGAAGTCGCATAACAAACCAATGCCCAGCGACAGCGGCGCAATCGTGTCGTACAATATAAGCATATGTTGTTTACCAAAGCCAAAACTGATTTTCTGGAGTACCTAGAGATAGAGCAGAACCGCTCACAGAAAACTATCGCTAATTATGATCACTACCTAACAAGACTAAGTGACTACGCTGGCGACGACATCAAAGTGGCCGATATCGACCCCGAGATGATTCGCAAATGGCGACTATGGCTGAACCGACTTGGCACCAATACTAGCGACGAGCTACAAAAGACAACTCAGAATTATCACCTAATCGCACTAAGGAGCTTTCTGAAGTTTTGCTCCAAACGCGACATCCCTGCTCTGTCAGCTGACAAGATTGAGCTAGCGCGCACCGTTCGCAAACAAGTCACATTTCTAAACGCTGACGAAGTACTGAGACTCTTCGAACAAACTGACACATCTACACTTGGCGGCCTTCGTGACCGAGCAATTTTGGAATTGCTCTTCTCTAGCGGCTTGCGTGTGTCTGAGCTGGTTGGCCTCAATCGTGATCATGTAAACCTCAAACGCCGAGAGTTCATGGTGCGCGGTAAAGGACAGAAAGACCGCCCAATATTCATAAGCCCACTGGCGGCTGAATGGATCCAAAAATACCTTGATGCTCGCCAGGATACTGCACAAGCATTGTTTATCCGCCACGGTAAAGGTGGCGCCAGGACTGTCGACACCAGTGGAAACTACAATCGACTGACCGCCCGTAGCATCCAGCGCATGGTGGCCCGCTATGCCCTGCTGGCAGGCATCACTAAGCATGTTTCACCCCATACGTTACGCCACAGTTTTGCGACTGATCTGCTGATGAACGGGGCTGATTTACGCTCTGTGCAGGCCTTGTTAGGCCACAGCAACATCGCCACTACCCAGATCTACACCCACGTAACCGACCCACATCTCAAATCGGTTCACGAAAAGTTTCACCGCCACGGCGACGACGCCTAAGGGTTACAGGCTGCTTGTTGAGCAGCGCTTTGAGCTGGCGTAAGAGTGATGTTTGGCTCGTTAGCGCTATTAACATCATTAACCGACTCTCCGGGTAGTGTATAGAATCTTTTACATAGTGTCGTAAAAGTTTGTAGCGCGTACTCCGGGAAGACTGCACCAGCGTTGGTGAGCGGCACGTTTACTTGAACACGACGCACCACGTCAGCCGCCTTACCAGTCACATCTATCTTAGCCTGACCATTCTTAAGCTCCTGAACCTGTCCGTCATCAGCGAACGACTGCACCAGTATGCTGGATGGGCTGTAGATGGCTTTAAGCCTAATGTAATACGAGCTTCGAGTGAGTCCTGTTAAACGCACCTTACAGAAAGGCTCACGAGAGACATTGCAATTACCATTCACAAACAAGCCTTGTTGTCCGGGAGTTGGTGTTACAGCCGGAACTGGTTGCGAGGTAGTTCCATTACCGGCATTTGGATACAAGAACGCTTGGTACGTATCGGTAATTTGCTGATTACGCGAAGGGACGTCAGGTATCAGCATCAGACGTACAACGCCTGTCGTATCGCCCCATCGATTCTCTGGAGTAAGTAAGTGCGTCGGCGACCAAGTAGGGTCTGCAAAACGAGCATCTGTGGGACGTTGATCTGGCACCTGCCAGTTAATTTCAAGATTACGTACTGGTTGTCCATTAGCAGTCTCGACTTTCATTACCCATGAGGCACCATCAGGGTCAATTCTTGTCTGTAATCCGGTCGGCGTGACATCCATAAGTACGCAGGTAAACGATACATTATTGCCTAAGCTTGCTTGATCCATAATTCCAACTTGTGGGGTATCTTCACAACTGTCAACATCGCTCAGTGTTGCTAGATTGCCATCTATGTAATCACGCGCCACGTTCACACCACTCTCCGCTGCATAAAACGCTTGGGTGCTCAGCTGTTGATCCAGAGCTTGCCTTTGCTCACGACGCATCAGTGTGGCAAAACCAACGATGATAAGCGTCACGATTCCGAGAATGATAAGCGTAACAGTGATGGCTGCCAGGCCTGACTCATTACGACGTAAAGTTGTCTGAGACATTAGTTTGTTCTCCTATAGACTGTTGTTTGTAATTCTGAGGTAGCGCACCATTGAGCACCCAAACCAACGCCTGTACAGCGAGCGGTCAAACTGTCACCTGAGCCGCTAAACTCAATCAACTCGTCATCCTGGCCGTACACTACACCAACCGCAAAACTAGCTAAAGCGTTACTGTCTTGGGGTACTCGTAACCGGTACAAACGCATACCCTCACCTAGCATCTCTCGCCCATTCGAACCCTGCACACCACTGGGCAAATCTTCGCGTGGCTCACAAAGTGGACCAGCTTCGTTCTCATCACGCCACATGGCATTTTTGACATAGTTCTCACTGTTGCTACCAGGCTGATAAAAATTAACGTCTGGGTTCACTTGACCATTAATGATGTAGCTATAACGAACTTTACCGATACAAAAGGCATTAACCTGCACAGGCCCCTGTGCCCCTGGTACCGTCCGGGCAGCCCCAACCGATACTTTTTCGGAGGTAAACTGCAGAGTACGACCAATATCATCAGTGATTGTTCTGGTGGTTTCTTGGGTACGAGAACTAACGACTCCCTTGTAGTACAGGCGTCCAATCTGCACTAGCATGCTGGCAGCCAGTAATAGTAAAACTGAGAAAACCACAGTAGATATCATCAACTCTAGGACGGTAAATCCCGACTGGTTTTTGTGCATACTGCTCATTCGTAGCTCCTGTACACCATCTGTAATTGCTCTTTGCCGCCACCAATGCGATCCCACCGAACGTTAATCGTATACGTTGAGCCCTGTTTGACGATGAAGACATTATGAAAGCCGGAGTTTCTGCCGGTACATGCTGCCGGGTACCCAGCAAAAGTGTCAGCAATATACGAAGCCGGTGGCACGCTAGCAGACCAAGTTACAGCTGCATTAGTGCCAGCCAGACAAAAAGGACTTCCCGCGGTTACGCCAGTAACACCGGCTTTGATAGTTTCAACTTGGCTCTCGGCTAGCTTGGTGGCTTCGGCCCGCTCTTGCGCCTGCCGACTGTTACGAAGGGCCGCATTCACAATACTATAGGCACCACCGATCACCATGCTCAGAACGGCCAGACTAATCAAGACTTCCACGATTGTATCGCCCCTGTTGTTGGATTGTATGCGCATCATGGATTACACCCCAATGGTACTGAATCAACTATCAGCCGTGTGTTGATACCAGATGCTTGCTCAGTGATCTCAAGGGCAGCCTGGCGTGCGTTCGCGTTTGTGTCATTACGGAAACAAACCGTCGCAGAAGAGATTCTGTTGCTCTCTCTGATAGCCCCAATAGCCGTGTCAAAGTTGGCAATCGTCTGACCAACAGGGCCAGTTACTCCGTATAAACCTGCCGTTTGTGAACCAGCTATTGGATCACCACCGCTGCCAAATGAGCCCAGACTTGTTATAAATGCTATCCCACTGAGAGAGTTATTGGCTTGGTCGAATACTCGCTTCACCCCTAGCCCATAGCCAAAGGTAAATGGCGTTACATACGGAGAGTTATTAGGAGCGGCGACTGGCTTGGCATCATCCAGACTGTCAACATCTGCTCCACCTGCAGTACGATTGCCAGCAATTGTCACAGTACGTGCACCGGTACAATTATTACTACAGCCGGCTTCACTGGGCCCAAACTGAATAGCTTTGCCCAAGAAAATGCAGTCTTCGTTGGTTCCCTGTTCTTGAGCAGCACCAGCCGCTCTAATCTCTGGTGGCTGGTTGGCAACTGCACTACATCGCCATGCGGTTGTTTCTGGAAAAAAGCCACTCGTAACGTCATTGGCAACATCAGTGATACGTGAGTCGGCGTCCCTGGTACCTTGCGTAAATCGGGTACGTTCTTGCTGGCCATAAAAAGCCGTCACCGCAATAACGAACATGGCGCCGGTCACCGCCAGCACAATCATCGACTCAATAATGGTAAATCCCCCAGCCTGGGCACGGCGTTTCATACCCTCAAGTATAGCATAAGCGTTATTGCAGTCGACGCATTTTTACAGATATACACACATTACAAACCAACCAGCGTATTGTACTGATTGACGATACGTTCGCCGTACAACGTAACCACAAATGCGGCAGCTATCAGGAAAGGACCAAATGGCAGTTTACTCGTACGTGAAGCCTTGCCCGCTATCATCAACGGTAAAGCGACCAGTGTTCCGATAAAAGACGCCAGGAATAGCAGTAGTATCGCGTTCATTGGCCCGCCCACGATGAGCCCGAGGGCTGCACCGAGCTTAACGTCACCACCACCTATCCAGCGGCCATCTGATATCTGGAACAACACATAGAAGAGACCGCCACCGATGGCGACGCCCCAAGCAGCAGAGACCAGCGGATCAGCATTTCCTGACACAAGAATACTAGCAGCTACATAGAGACCAGCCAATACAGCCAGAGGCGTTACCATTCGGTTGGGCAACAGCATCCACTTGAGATCATACACAGCCAGTGCCATCAGACTAACCACAATGCAGAGCCAGAGGCCAAATAACAGCCATACACCGCCTGATACTGGTTCAGGCCACGCCTTGTAGGAAATAACGAACAAAACAGCTGTGGCGAGCTCTACAAGCGGATACTGCGCACCAATACGCTTATGACAGTACCTGCACGCCCCTTTCAGCGACAACCAGCTCAGTACCGGCACTAGATCTTTAGCAGCCAAACCATGCTTGCAGTGCGGACACATAGAACGACCATGTAGCAAAGAGTATTGGTCTGGCTTCTTGTTTGATCGCTTAGACTTACTGGTGCCCTGCTTATAGATGCGCCACACATAGGCGTTCACAAAACTACCAAAGCACAGGCCGAGAATAAGCAAACTAAGAATAATCATTTACCCTATCATAACAAAAAACAGCCCGTTGCCGAGCTGTTTTATTGAATGCTAGGCTATCTTAGCCTTCTTGACAGACTTTGTCGCTAGTACCACCAGTTTCAACTGTGTACATAGCAGCAAATGCTCGTGAAGTAGCGTTGGTTGAAGTTGCATCGTCTCCGTTAGCAGCACACTTTGCACCACGGACTACCACAACTGTTGACTCAGTAGTGGCGTTGGTGTTAGTTGTTGCTCCGGCTACAAAAGTGACCTGACCAGAATAAATACCGAGCTTGGCATTTGAGAGTGCTGCCGCCTCTTCATTAGCTGCAGTTACCCCAGTTGGCAACGTAGGCTGACCAGGCAAGCGACCATTATTGTTGTTTGACCATTCCGAGACTGCACCGAGTACGCTCGCTACATCATTTTTTCGTTGTGTGTTACGGCTGTTACGCTGCAAGGCTGGTACAGCCAAGAAGACGATTAGCATGATCAGTCCGGCGATTACTAGGACGATCAAGACTTCGATGATGGTGAAGCCTTTTTCTTGTTGTTTTACTTTTGATAACATTGCTTTATTTCCCCCTTATATGTGCTTAAAGCATAGTGCTTATGTATGAATGGTAACTGCTCGTTTAGCGAAATGCAACTTTTTTATGAGGAGATGCACGTTGCTGTAGCGTTACCACCTGTTTCGACTGCATAGACCACAACTATGCTGGTGCCGCTCTGAACATCATTGTTAGTGCACTTAGCCTGTCCGAGCATAATTATTAGGCTCTGGTTTGTAGTAATTGTTGTACCAAGAGTACTAGTCGCTAGATTTCCGGTTTGTCCCGTTGTATTAGCAAGTATATTTAATGCTGAACCACCATATATGCTCAGGCTACCAGCATTAGTTAGAATTGCGGTACGTGTCGTATCTGGCGCGCCGGAGCATGCAGCCAGTACTGGAAAGCAAGTTGCAGGCCAGGCATTTGCATTATTCGTTCGCCACTCGGAAGCCCCACTTACAATGCGGCTAGCTTCTGTTCTTCGTTGTGTGTTACGGCTGTTACGCTGCAAGGCTGGTACAGCCAAGAAGACGATTAGCATGATCAGTCCGGCGATTACTAGGACGATCAAGACTTCGATGATGGTGAAGCCCTCGGTCTTTTTCTTTAGTTGTGTTTTCATTTAGTGCCCATCCTATTTTTAAACATTAGCTTTATACTACAGTAACCTCGTTGACCAGTCCATAGATTGGCATCAATACTGCCGCCACAATAGTTATGGCCACAATACCGAGCAGAATCATCATTATTGGTTCGATGACCGTAGAAATAGTCTTAATCTCGTTATCGACTTCTTTCTCATAATAATCTGCTGTTTTACCAAGCATTTGCTCAATTGCACCAGATTGCTCACCGATACGGAGCATGTTAGGCACAAGATCCAAGAAGTTATCATTATTTTCTAGTGCTGACGACAACGACTTACCAGCCTTTACCTTCTCGGTAGCTTTAATTAGTGCCGCCTCAATGTGGACATTATTAATTGATCTACCCGTAATCTGCAATGTTTGCACCAGTGGTACACCACTGGCAACCAGCGTAGTACCCGTTCGGGCAAATCGCGCCATATACATCTTCATGAACAGTGGTCCAATTGGCCAAGCCACCATTTTTATTCGGTCGATGACGCGCTTTCCGCCAAAACTACGAGCCCAGCGACTGCCAAAGAAGATTGCCACAACGAGTATTATGACCACGACATACCAGTACGTCCGTACAAAGCTCGAGAATGAAAGCAAGGCTCGCGTCAGTAACGGCAACGAAGCACCGCCCCCGATGCTCGTGTACAATTCTTCTACCTGCGGTAACACCTGGAGCACCATAAAACCTACTACCAAAATCATCACAAACAGCACGATACCCGGATATACCATAGCGCCACGGACCTTACTAATAATCTCGGCGTCTTTTTCTTGCTGGTTAGCTAAGCGTTCGAGTGATTTATCGAGCGTACCGGATGCCTCGCCTGCTGCCACCAGGTTGACGAACACGTTATCAAAAACCATCGGATGGCTGCCGAGTGCAGCAGAGAATGATTGACCAGCCTCAACATCAGCGATTACCTGGTTAATCACAAGCTTCATATTTTTGTTCTTAGTCTGCTGAGCAATGCTACGCAGCGACTGCACCAAGGGCAGACCAGCGTTAATCAGCGTGGAAAGCTGACGCGAGAACAGGATTTTGTCTTTGGTCTTGATGCGCTTTGTAAATCGTCCCAAACCGCCCGAACCAGGACCGCCTGATTTTACCTCGATCTCCAGCACCGACAAACCCTGTTGCTGTACCAGTTTAGTAGCAGCAGACTCAGTTTCGGCCTGAACTTCAGCCTTTACTTTTTGGCCTGAGGCTGGGTCGCGTGCGGTGTAAGAAAAAGTTAACATTTATATGTTCCTAACCCCTCATCAACCGATCAAGTTCATCGAGATCAATGGCGTAGTTACGTGCCTCATCGTAGGTAATGGTACCGTTGTGAATCAGCTGAACCAGTGTTTTATCCATTGATTGCATACCGAACTCGGCGCCAGTCTGAATGACTGCCTCGAGCTGGTGACTCTTACCTTCACGGATGATATTGCGAACGGCCGGTGTTGCCACCAAAATTTCTGCTGATGCAATTCGTCCACCACCGATAGACGGGATTAGACGCTGTGACACAATGGCCTGCAAGATGTTCGCCAACTGCGCACGAATTTGTGGCTGTTGGTGTGGTGGAAAAACATCAATCATACGGTCAATACTCTGTGAGGCACTGTTGGTGTGCAGAGTTGCAAACACCAAGTGACCTGTTTCAGCTATGGTAATAGCCGCAGCAATAGTCTCTAGGTCGCGCATCTCACCAATCAGCACAACGTCAGGGTCTTGGCGCAAGCTAGAACGCAAAGCGGCTGAGAATGAATAGGTGTCGTAGTGAACTTCGCGCTGAACGATAACTGATTTATTACTCTTGTGAGTAAATTCAATTGGATCTTCGATGGTAACAATGTGCTGAGCCCGTTCGGCGTTAATCTTGTGGATCATAGCTGCCAGCGTGGTTGACTTACCAGAACCGGTTGGACCAGTTACCAACACCAAACCGCGCGGATAATCAGCAAACTTGTTAACGATTGGTGGAAGACCAAGCTGTTCGATGGTCAAAATCTCGTTCGGGATTAAACGTAAAGCCGCTGCTAAGTTGCCCCGCTCATGGAAGGCGTTGACACGGAAGCGCCCCAGGTCACCAAAGGCAAAACTGAAGTCAAACTCTTTGTCTTTGAGGAGAATTTGCTTTTGGTCTTCGTCTAAGATTGCAAAAATAAGTGCTTCAACCGCTTCTTCGGTCAATGCCTCGGTGCCACTGACTGGCAACAGTGAACCATCAACACGCAACATCGGTGGCAAGCCCACCTGCAAGTGAAGGTCTGAGCCCTTCTTCTTGATGACTTCTTCTAGTAAGATTTCAATTTTTGGTTGTCCCTGCATACTTCCCACCTTCTATGTATTGTTATCTGAGGCCGCTACGCGGTCAACTTCTGCTAAGCTGGTTTCTCCATCGAGTACTTTGAGATAGCCATCTTCACGCATTGTAACCATTCCTTCTGATTGGGCGACCTTTTGAATCTCGGAACTCGGTGCGCGATTGAGGATAAGCTGCTGGATTGCCGGCGATACCTCGAATACTTCGTAGAGCCCCATTCGTCCCTTATAACCGCCAGGGCTACCGGGACCTTCTTTGCCCTTAGTCAAAGTATAAGCGCTTTGACCCCTCAGAGGCAAGGTCTTATAGCCGAAATCTTTGGCATACTTGTCCATCTCTTCTTTCTTTTCGGGCAAGAATTTGCCAATTGTAGCATGAATGGCCTCTGTTTCTGGGCCTGTCGACTGATACTCTTCTTGCTCGGCACCAATTCGACGCACCAAGCGCTGTCCAATCACCGTATGAACGGTGCTGGCGATCAAAAACGGTTCAATACCCATGTCTAATAAACGTGGCAAGATACCCGCCGCCGAGTTGGTGTGCAGCGTACTGAAGACTAAGTGCCCTGTCAGAGCGGCCTGAACGGCCAATGTCGCCGTCTCTTTATCACGAATCTCACCAACCATGATCACGTCAGGATCTTGACGCAAAATTGAGCGCAAACCGCCTGCAAAAGTTAAACCGACGTCAGCATTCACCTGTATTTGGTTAATTCCAGGCATCTTATACTCAACTGGGTCTTCCAGCGTGACGATATTGATTGAGTCATTCATAATCTCTTGAATCAAGGCATACATAGATGTCGACTTACCAGAACCGGTTGGTCCAGAGGTCAGAATCATGCCGTTTGGCCGAGCGGCACCTTTTCTAAGCATACGGAGCGCCCTACCTTTGTAACCCATATCCTCAAGCTTGAGGCTCGTCCCCGTCTTGTCTAGCAAACGAATAACCACCTGCTCACCCCAAACCACTGGCGATATGGCAATACGTAGGTCAATCTGGTGCTTGTTGACCGTCATAGTGAACTGACCATCTTGCGGAATACGGTGTTCATCGATCTTGAGGTTTGCCAAGATTTTGATGCGCGACACAAGTGGCGGTTCAGTGCTTTTGGGCAATTTCATAATCTCACGCAAAATACCGTCCACTCGACAGCGAATCTTCAGTTCTTTCTCGAGTGGCTCGATATGAATATCACTGGCGCGGTTAGTGGCAGCATAGTCCAAAATTGCCGTTAGTGCCTTACTAATTGGCGAGTCTTGGACGACTGTTTCGATATTCTGGGCGTCTTTTTTATTCGACTTCTTATCGGTCTCTTCATCTTCTTCAAGGTGTGTTCCGAGTGCGCCAGCCACCTCTTTATCAATGTTTGAGTTGTCGTATTGGCCTAATACTTGGCGAATACCCTCTTCACTGGCTGTGTACACCTTGAGCGGGCGACCAACTTTGTTAGACAAAAAGTCAACAGCCTGCACGTTATCGGCGTCCAGCATGGCGACGACCAGACGATGCTGCATCTCGCCGAGTGGCACTGCCATGTATTGTTCGGCTGTTTCTTTTGGCAGCAAACTCAGTATCTCAGGATCAATTCGGGCTGTAGCCAGATTCACATAAGGCACGTTATTTATCTTGGCGACCATTTTGGTCAGATCTTCATTGCTAATCAGCCCATCGCTAACAAGCTTAGAGAACAATGGTGTTTGCTCTTGTTCGGCCTTAGTCTTGATATCTGCAAAATCCTTAGCCGAGACGGTACCATCCTTAACTAAGGCTTCTTCGACAAGCTTCTGTGTGGCGGCGGAGAGGACACTCACCGTCTTACCCCCTAGTTATCTGTCTCAAATGGTGTCGCGTTACCATTGCCACCAATTTCGATGGTCTGCGTTGGGTTAACGGACTTCTCGTTAAAGAAGCGTGTATCAGGCTGCACAAAGTCAGAGACAATCGGCTCTACTACTTCTACTTGAGCTATTCGCTCACTCGAAGGCACTAGCAAGTAACGCGATGCAAAGAATGACATAAAGCCACTGACGAATACAATTACCAAGATTAATGCTAAATCTTTCTGTTTCATGCTATTTCACCTCCTTAGTGGTGATATTGAGCGTTTTTTCTGGGAGATAGTAGGTCTTGGCCTCGATCTGCACCTGTAGTTTGGCGTCATCACCGCTGAATGTGATACGGCTAACTGGGAACGGACGAATTGATCGCTCCATTGATCCAATCAGCCCCTGAATACTCGTGTAAGTGCCAGAGGCACCAATCTGGAATGGAATTTCTACTGGATCCTTTTGACCCACGGCAGTAAGTTGGTTGACTTCATCATCGGTACCGCTAATGTTTTCGATGGTGTAATTGCCGCTCGTAAGTACTTTCTCCAGACTCGATGCGAGTGCTGGGAAGTCGTATTTGCTTGGCAAGGCGTCGAGCACAATCTTGGCGTTATCACCATCTCTGTCACCCTTGCCTGCCGGATCACCACCAATCACGTTCTCGGCCGTGCCCGTAAAAGCTTGGTAGGACGTAACGAGGGTGTCAACTGCTGCTACGTTGGCTTCGAGTTGGTTACGAGCGACCTCTTTTTCTGTGATAACACGCGCCTGGAAACTACGCTGATCCCACAAAGCCTTGGCCGCTACCAGTGAGAACATAGTTATGAACGAGGCTACCGCCACAACAACAACCATTGTCGTGTTGGCTTTGGTTATCTGGGTTCGCTTGCCTGAAGGCCGCGTTGATTGTTGTGCTTCTGCCATGTTAGTTGCCTCCTTGTTCGAACAGCGCAGCTGGCTTTTCGGTCTGTGAACGAGTTGTAACAGTCTTTGGTACAATCAGCTCAACTTTTTGTGCATTGTTGAAGATTGTTGGATCAAACTTGCCAGATATCTGATAAGTTGTGCTTTTTTCGTCACGTGAGAAACTCGTCAATACTACCTCTGGAAATGCCTTCTTAGCTTCGGCGCCTTCAACAGTATATGTTGTAAACTTGAGCGTATCGACAAATGTATTAACGTCTTGAATGTCGGGAGCGCTACCTGTAAAAATAAGCGTGCCGTTTGCAACATCTAGGTCAAGCTGCGAGATGCTAACGTTGTTCGGAACAACCTGCTTAAGATAACCAAATAATCGAGTCGTTTCAGCTTTTTGGCCATGCAAACCAGGCAGTGCGTTAAGCTGATTCTGAATTGTTAGAACTTTATTGAGATCAGGTGTGCTCTGTAACGTTTGGCTGTTTGCGGCGATATCTTCAGTCAAGTTACTAATGTGCTGCTTCTGTAGTATGTTGACGACTACAAATAGAATAATGAGCAGACCTAGGCTGATAGTCGCTACACCACTAGCAATCAATGTAACCATACGCTTAGTACGCTTAGTCTTGATGTAATCAAGCTTGATGTCTGGGAGCAGGTTGAGTTGAATCATTATTCGCTCCTCTCCGCCAAGCCTACTGCTACGCCAAAGCTATTAGATACAGCCAGTAATTCATTCTGTTGAGACTGAGCAAATGATACGTTCCGCCAAGAGTTACCAATTTCTACACTCAAACCAAACTTGTTAGCAATGTGCAGCGGGAACTCTGGCAGTGATGAAGCGCCACCAGTAACGACAACGCGCTCGAGCTTGGCATCAACATATCGGGTCTGGAAGAACTTAATAGATTTTTCTATCTCAGCAGTGAGGATTTCTACCGTTCCGATGATAGCGTTATAAATCTGCCCCTCAAGTTTGTCTTTACTGAGACCAAACTTAAACACAAACTGCTGAGCTTGCTTCTCGTCGATACTGAGATTTTGCATTGCTGCACGGATGATTGCTTCTGAGCCAGTTGGGATTGAACGAGTCAAACGTGGCGCTCCGCCAGTGGTAATAACAAGGTCGGTGTTCTTAGAACCGATGTCGAGCACCATCTGAGCACCAGCAGAATCAGGTGCAGTTAGTGCGCGAGTTATTGCCAAGTTATCTGGTTCAAATGCAATGACATTGAGGCCAATTGACTCAAGCATGTCGAGTCGGTTTTCGATAAAGTCGTTTGGTACGCTAGAAAGCAGAATCTCGACCTTTGTCTTATCCTTCGGTGAATCACCCAGTAGCGCCCAGTCAATCTTAGAATCAGACAGTGGCGTCGGAATAAGTGAATCGGCCTGGAAACGAATGGTTTTAGCTAACTCATCGGGGCTGAGACGATCAATGTCTACAACTGTTGTGAACACTTTGGCTGATGGAATACCAACGGCAACGTTTTTGGTCGAAACTCGGGCTTCGCCAATCAACTCTTTGACAACCTGGACTAACTTTTGCTGATCAACCTTAGAATCACTCATGGCAATCTTGCTATCAACGGGTACGTAGGCGTATTTGACCAGTGTCTTGACTGGACCGCTACCGCTCAACTGCACTAAACGAATAGCAGAGGTGCCGATATCGAGGCCAAAGAAGTCAGACACGCCCGAAATAATACTCACGATTGTCCCCTTATTGCTGTCTGTGTTTGCTGTATATTCATGTGTTTCTCTGATTCCCGCTTGGCCCACCCTAAGGCAAAACGGAGATCGCTTACTCCAAATTATAGCATAAGCGCAATGGCGAGCAACCCCTAAAGTATCGGTGGCAGCGAGGTGATAAAGTCAATCTGCGACTTTTGTTGAGGTGTTCCGCCAATCGGTGGCATTATGGTGTAGAGCTTCATGTCAAAGATAAGGTCTTCAGCAGCAGTAGAAAAGATAGCAGAGCCATTCTCAACACTCGTTCTTCTAGTTCCAGCGGTTCGTTGCAGTTTAACCTGATCGGCAATTACTGCACCGTTAATAACCAACTTACCGGTTCCATTAACGCCACTGCCGCCACAGTTATCATAGAGCTGCCCTGCGTTGAAAAGCGTACCGGTGGAACTCGTACAGGTAAACAGTGTCTTGGTTGTGATGAGTGCAGCGTAAACACGTGGCGTCGTATTGCTGATCTTAATATTACCAGAGGTAATGATATAGAGTGTTGCGTCGTCTTCCGCATCAATAATGCCATTGATAACAACTTCAACGTTCTCGCCGGTAAGGAAAATAGCTGTTGGTTCAGTCACAGTACCACCCGTAATGGTAACCACTCCGCTGCGGTTATTATGAATGACTCCACCTGTAAATGTGCTGGCTGAAACAGAGGCAGCTTGCGTTGCAGTCAGTCCGGTCGGCAGTCGCGCCAGCCAATCATCAGCACACTGCCTATTACCACTGACTCCGCCGTAGTCAACAACTTTGCGATTATCTACTGGGTCGGTACCATTAATTCCATTAATCTCTGCGTTGGCAAATGTCAGCCCATGTGGTGGCGTTGGCTGAGCTCCACCCCTCGGGCTACGTCTACCCGCACTAAAGAAGTTACGGATCTCGCCAAGGGCCGATACACCATATTCACCCGATGAGCCAGTGAAGCGGTTCACAAGATCATCGCCACCGTAACCAATAATTGTAGCGTCAGCTTGCCTCACTGTGCAGGCAGTCTGTCCGTTATTAAATCCACCGCCTACATGTACATCATTAGTCCATACCTTGAAAAACGGCTTTGCCGCCACAACAACCGTTTTATCGCAATCATCGCGAACGGCTATGTTATCACGTAGCCGCAGTAAGGCGTCATAATTATACTCACCTGCGGCATTGGCGGTATAAGTCCCCATCGAATATGACCCCTCCACTTCCGTACCTCCCGTGTCGGCTATATTGGTTGGGCCAACATTCACACGAGTATTGTCGATCCCTGAACTTGTGAATTGACCCCTGCCCTCTAGTGTTGTCGCATCACCACTATAGCCATAATTCATCGTAACTCCAAACGACTGTCCTGGTTCTGGATTTCTTGGGTTGAACGTAATCTCGCAGCTAATCTGCGGGATCACATCCACCCCTCTTGGGTCCCACTCCATTACTAGCCAAGCCTCGGCAAATGGTACTTTGTTCGGGTTGGGCGAACGACGCGCAATACTATCAACATCGTTACCAAACTGGGGGTCATTAATAAGCGGGTTACCGTTATAGGTTCCAGAACCATCCTGGTTCTTTATGCCAGCAACAATTAGGTCAAAGTCATCAATTGTGCCATCTGATCTGTAGGTGGCCCCTGGAATTGCACTTCCCAACGGACATGGCTCACTAACACAGCGCACGCCGGTTGACGTAGTGGAGGTCTCTGCATTCGAACCATTTAACTGACGTGCCCCCATTGCACCTAGGGCATATGCACCCCAGTTGGTGTCATAGTTACCGCCCGAAGGTCCTGAAGCCTGGCTGCCTGCCTTAAATCTAAAATCCCAATAACAACCTCCGTCATTGGCATTATCAAAGTTTCCCGGCCACTGAATGTTCGTGCTGCCCGTTAGATCGCCGATACTAATCCCTGCGCACCAGACATTTTGACCATTGACCTTATATCCACCCGCGTCAGCAATAAACCCATAAGCACCACCGGCAGTTGACTGCTTAATGCCCGCTGCGCGCTTCACGTCAAGATCAAAGTCGTCCCAATCACTCCCTGCTGACTGGCGTATTGAATCTGCCTGTCCTGAAGAGTAAGCCTCTTGAGCACTGGTCACACCAAGGTAGACATTAACGGGCCTCTGCTTGGTTGCTCCCGATACAGGATTTCTGAACAATTGGTTATCTAAGAATACTCTCTCGCCATTCCAAGCATTGTTATATGTCTCCTTGCAATTAGGCGTACTTGAATCCGCGTAACCGCCCGCTTCAAAAACATGCGCACGACCGTCGGCGTTTCCAACTACCTTGAACCTATAAGCATACCGGGGCCTGCCGTTTGGTCCATCTGGCATACGATGCCGCTCTGTAACAATAATCTCACAATAAGGGTTCGAAGGATTTGCGTCACTTTGTGTCCCTGTATCACTTGGCACATCAGTCCAGTTTCGATACTGCTGATTAGGGTTCGTACCGATACTGCCGTTAAAATGAGCCAGGGCATCGAGGAATTCACTGCCCGCAACCTCAACATGAGCATTGGCTTTTTGAGGAAAGACCATTGCAAGTCCGCATAAAACAGAGGATGCCAATAAAAGCATGGTTAGATTTCTTAGGTATGATCTTGTCTGTCTCATGACACTAAAGGTTTAGACCGCCTGTCCTCAGCTGCACCTTTTGCGCTGATGAAATCTCGGATGAACGCGTCTTTAGTACGTCACCAATGAGCGATTTTGCCTTGGTTGCGCCCAAATCACCTGCTTTGATATACAGCACTACGACATCATTTATATCGCCTTTTGTTAGCTCTTCTTTCGTTAGGCTGAAGAGAAAATCACGGTCTATTGCAACGTTACTGTCTTTGTCGGTTGTGTATTGTAAGGTTTTCCCGAGATAAGTCGCTGTTGTTGGCTCCACACTAGCGACACTAGGGCCTACTGAGTTAATTATTGCCTGATTAATCTCTCTATTCTTAAGCCATATGCCTGTCATTGTACCTGCTGTAAACACCAAACAAATAAAGCATAGAATCAGTAAAGAATATATGACCAATCTCTTTCTGCTTGACGATACCCCAGTGACAACATGTGCTTTTCTATTGTCGGCTTTTGTTTGCATACACAACCCCTCTTAAGTGCTAACGCTTATATGTAGAGCATTATAGCAGCCTTGGACTCCAGACAAAACACTACAATTACTAGAGCACTGCAACCGGCTCACGTAAGCCAAAGACATGGGATGTAATTGCGTTCTTGGTTACCTGCACCCCTACGCACTTGCCATACTCATCATTAGCAGCCGACAGATTGGCAACAGAAGTATCTGGCGCAGATAACCAACCCGTGATAGTTCTACCAAATGTCTGATCATAGCCCGCCAACACTGGCTGGCAGATAAAGTAACCACCTGTTAATAGCGTGAAGCGAAGCGATTTATTGTAGTACTGACCTGTTGTGACGCCACTATCAACGATCGCCCAGTTAGCATCGTAAATGCGCATAGCAATACCTGCTCGGTGTGGTTCACCGTTAGCAAAATCCGCAAACTGGTTATCATTTATCTCTTTTACAGCGTGTACCCGAACCTCGCCGTACTCTGGATCTGGAACTACTACAGGATTATTGCTCGTACCTTTTGTTGGTGTTGCAAAAACCGTGAACGCACCAATGCCATCGGTCAAACGACCAGCTGATTGACCTTGCCCAGGAGCGGCAACACCAGTTGGATAGATAATTGCATCTTCTAATCCTGTTGGACTATATAGCTCAATAGTGTCACCTGTGTTACCTAAACGTGAACTGACTGGCACGACCAACCAGCCGCCCGCTGGAATCTCATCGGTTGCAGCAAACGTCTTTAGATTACTGACAGCCGTGTCACGTAAGTACCAGCCGTTCAACGACACTGCAGTATCACTACCGTTATATAACTCTATCCAATCAATGTCGCCACTGACAGGATGCGACACAAACTCATTAATTGACACGCTACTCGCCGCCACTGCCCCGTCGGCTCGAACCCCTAAAATCGCCACTAAACTCACTAGCACGAATAGTACTTTTGCACCCGTTTTCATAGTTTTACACCCTGCACCCTTTCATAGATTTAACTTTATGCCGCCAACTTTAGCATAAACATTTTGCTCAATGCAAGACTTTTTTTGGGGGCCTACTTTGTCTCTGGATAGCCGGGGTTTTTGGCAGCTAGTTTGATAACTTTTTGTAGCGTCGCCAAGTTTACATCCTCCAGTTTTTTGAACCGAATGCAGCTTTTACCAACGCTTACCTTACCGAGGTCATCTTTGTACTTCTCGGCAATATACTCATTATCTTCCACGGCACAGACATACAAACTAACGTAGTTTTTCTGGCTGGCAATAGCAATCGTTGGCCAATCAATCACCTCTTTCTTGTAGTTTGTATACTGGAATGTGCCGTACCCAGGCATGTTGTAGGAAAAGGTCGGCTTAAGATCTGGTGCATTGGCCCGAATCAGCCGATCGAGCTCTTCAAGAATCACCCGCCGTTCCCCTGTTAACTGCGCCATGTATTCTTCAGTGTTTTGCGCCTTAACTGGTTTGAACATATTCATGTCATTAATTATAACTTACTGATACCAGTACCGCTTAGCACAAGAGTTATGTACAATGGTTGTTAATGAAGCAATCACAACAACGTGCGCGCAAACTTTACTGGCTGTTTGCAATCCTAGCCGTCATCACCATCGCCATCGTCTCGACCGCCTATGCGGCTATGCAAACTGCCCGTGATACACAAGCATCACTGATGCAACGCACTAACACTATTGCCGCGCTCATCCCTGCCAGCAGTTTAACAGAACTAAACGGTCACGAAGGAGACATCGGTAGCCCCGCCTATGAAGCCCTCAAGCAGGACCTCAAAGACGTTCGGTCATCCAACCAAGACATCCGCTTTGTATACATCATGGCGCTCAAACAAGAACAAGCCTACTTTGTGATTGATGCCGAGGAACAAGACTCTGCAGACTATTCGCCACCCGGACAGTTGTATGAAGAAGATGCTGGTGAGGTCGCAGCGGTTTTCCAATCAAAGCAGGGCATTGTATTGCCGGTTACCAGTGACCGTTGGGGTTCTTGGCTCAGCGCATATAGTCCAATCTTGAATGAATCAGGCCAAGTGGTTGGCGTGCTTGGCCTTGATGTGCCTGCCAACGATTACTATCGGGCAATCGTCATGAATGCGCTCATTCCGTTCCTGCTTTCAGCAGTTATTCTAGTACTGCTTCTCTGGACTAAACGCCGTAGTGAATACCAAGAAAACTACGTCAGTGAAAAAGCTTTCTTCTTATCGTTTGCCGGTCACGAAATCCGCTCGCCGCTCACCAGCGTTAAGTGGGCCCTGCAACCACTACTAACTACTCTGCCAGAGCACTCTACCGAGCAAAAAACTGTCGAGAAGATTGATGAGAGCCTGAGCCACATCCTCGATACTGTCGATGATGTGCTGTCACTGCAAGCCACCGAAAGCTCGCGTGACAAAAAGCTCGAAAAAGAAAACGTCCACATCAGCGAAGTTATCGATACAACCATCGACAGCCTACGCCTGTTCTCGGAAGAGCATCAAACAAAAATTACCAATGTAACCACGACGGAAGACCAAGAAATGATTGTTAGCGTTGATGCGATGCTCTTCAAGCGCGTGGTGTCTAACTTCTTGGTTAACTCTGTTAAGTACTCGCCGGACCACACAACTGTTGAGGTTAAAGTCTTCAGGACGCGCAAAGGCTGGGCGGCCAGCATTCACAACGAAGGTGACGGCTTAACACCAGATGAACAAGCCAAGATCATGAAAGGTTTTTACCGGACCAAAGCTGCCGAGAAATCTGGCCAAAAAGGAACTGGCCTCGGCGTACGCCTCTCTAGCGACATCATCAACCGCCACGGCGGCCACCTAGAAATCGACTCTAAGCCCAACCAAGGCGTCACCTTCATCATCCACATGCCCAACTAGTATTCATCGCTCACCTCTGTTATAATGGGCAACTATGAGTTTATCAATTGGGATTGTGGGATTGCCGAATGTTGGCAAGAGTACCCTGTTTAATGCCCTGACCAACAACAATATTCTGGCAGCTAATTATCCGTTTGCGACGATCGAGCCTAATACGGGTATTGTGCCTGTACCTGATGAACGCCTGGGCAAACTAGCTGAGATGTATAAAAGCAAAAAGGTTATCCCAGCAAGCGTGACGTTTGTAGACATTGCAGGCCTTGTAGCTGGTGCATCCCAAGGTGAAGGACTCGGTAACCAGTTCTTGGCCAACATCCGATCATGTAACGCTATCATTCATGTAGTGCGAGCGTTTCAAGATGATAATGTCATCCACGTTGATGAAAAGCACGATCCCATCAAAGATATTGAGGTTATCAACACAGAGCTTGTCCTAGCCGATCTGCAAACCGTAGAAAAACGTCTGCCGCGTATTGATAAAGAAGCGCGGGCTAACCCCAAGCTCAAGCCAATCGCCGACACCATCAAGCGCGTACACGAGATTCTAAATGACGGTAAACCTCTGTCGAGTGTCGATGATATTGAGCCAGAGCACATCGCCGACTTACAGCTCATTACCGCCAAACCAGTCATCTATTTGTTCAATGTTGATGAAGAAACCCTGAGTGACGAAGCTCGCAAACAAGAATTGTCCAAACTTGTCTCCCCTGCACAGTGTGTCTTCGTTTGCGCCAAGCTAGAAAGCGAACTCAATGGCTTGGATGAAGCCGACAGAACAGAGATGCTGGAAAGCTATGGCGTCAAAGAATCAGGCCTGGTACAGCTCATTCATTCTGCATACACCACTCTTGGCTTGCAAAGCTACCTGACGGCTGGCGAGCAGGAAGTCCGCGCCTGGACTATCCCTAAAGGCGCGACTGCCCCGCAAGCTGCCGGTGTAATCCACGGCGACTTTGAACGTGGCTTTATTGCGGCTCAAGTCTTTGACTACAACGACCTCATAGCCCACGGCTCAGAAACCGCTGCCAAGCAAGCTGGCAAAGTCCGCACCGAGGGCAAAGACTACATCATGCAACCCGACGACGTCGTCGAATTCCGCTTCAACGTGTAAGTAATGAGACCCCCACCCTGCTGCGGACTGGGAAGAGCAGCCGGCGTGACGAATTTATTTCGGCACCCATCGCGAACGGGGCCCCCAAGAAATACATTTCTTGGGGTGTGGTGAGAAACCCAGAATGGGTGTCTCATATGCCTTATTTATCCATGTAGTTGCTGATGCGGCGCGACAGGTCAGCAATTTGCGATGGGTTACCACCATAGGTGAAGATTGAAAGCACATAGGTGGATTTTGGGTGATACACAATACCGGCGTCGTGCCGGTAACCGCCCCAGTAACCCACTTTGTTAGCCACGCTACCGCGACTACCAGTCGGAATACCTTCGCGGTAAATCTGACGTGACATATAGCCAAGCATTTGCTTGCGATGCGATGAGGCTAACAGCGTGCCACTCTGCAAACGTTGCAGATACCAAGCAGTATCCTGAGCAGTTGTCGTGAAAACAGCTGGATTAGGGTTGGAAGAACTAAAACCCTGGCCACCAGCAAAGGCGGCAACATTACCCCAGCCACGATTATTACCAATGTTATGGAAGCACGGGTTATTCGAGTAGACGATCAAAATCTCAAGGCAACCACTCAAAGGACGATCAGCGCCCAGCTTATCATTCATTGTCCACTTACCCTTGGCTACTCCATCATACAAATAGTGTTGCAAGTACAACTTAGCCATACTGGCAGCAATAAACTGCTCGGAACCGTTAATACTGGCGCTACGCCCCTTGCCACCAAGTTCACGAATTACCACGCCGGCGCGGAGCCCGGTATCGTTTTGCCAATCTTGCAGTAGAATCTGCAGGCCTTTACTGTTCTCGGAGTACGTTCGGCTAAACTGAGATGCCGCACTTATCACCTGTGGTTTAACGACAATACTCTGCTGATCGCTTTGCAGCCCTTTCATGATTGTATCGAGTGCTTCTGGCTCGTTAATCTGCTGACCATCACGCGCTTTTGTGGTCTTGACGGTCACACCATCGTGAACCCGAATCGTTGCTGCCACAGGAGCGACATACACTTTTGGTGCAATACGTGTGATGTAGCTAGCAATCGCTTTTTTGTTATAACTAGATGCCAGCACACCACGTTTTTTGTCATAACTGATGGCGATGAAGGACTTCAGCTCGGTCTGCGGAATTAAAAACTTCTGATCATCAACTACCACATAGGTTGCTTGAGTTGTTTGGCGTCGAAGCTGCGTTATTGAAGTGCGAGCCTCCTCTGTAGTCACAGCCGGCTCTACAGTCACCACTGGTAGCTCGACCTGTGCCGTTGTGCCAGGCTGCGCACTCTTGAGCGTAGTAACTACCTGCTCTATGTCGTAGGTCGCTCCATTCTTAGAGGCATCTTTCAGCTCATACTCGTCCTTTACCTTCTCGACTGTAGCATTAATAGCCGGCAATGTGTTTTCTTGCTGGATGCGCTTTGCTGTCTTTCGCAAGGCCTCTTCGTTATGACGCATCTGTACGACTGCACGATTGCTGCTGCGAAACAGACTGAATGGCGTGAGTCGTTCGCGCCAGCTGTAACGCATCAGGCTCGCAGTTGTAGCCTCTGTATCAACACTTGAGCCAAGGTCTGAGTAGCTCAATGTATAAGCTTTTGTGCGAGCCTGAAGTGTAACCGAGCGATTACCTAGATTATCAAAGGTCTGTTGAAGACGAGCAGTGCTCTGAGCCCCCACCGATACACCATTAACACTCAGTAATGGAGTAGTTACATTACGCGGATAGACCACCTGCACAGCGACAACAGCCAGCAAACCAACAGTTGCTCCAGCTACAACTTTTGCACCAATACGAACCGCTCGTTGCAGTTTAGTGCTCGAGCTTGGTGTAAAGTGATAGGCCGATGACGGCGCTGACGTTGTAAATTGTGGAGGCATATTTGTTTTTGATTAACAGATATATTTATAGCAAATTACCGACGTTTTGTCAAGTATACCTACCCTGTTACTGCCATTGGAGAACGATGTTTTTGATAGTCTCGACGATTTGTTCATGAGACGGCATTTTGTTGTCATCATAGTAATGATCAATGTCCATAAAGTTCTCGACAGTACTCAAACAAGCGATGTCATCGGCCAACAAGTGCATGCGGTCAACTGCTGATATGCTGGCAAGCGGTGTTGCCACAATGAGCTTTTCGAGTTTGTATGGCTTCAAAAATGCAGCTGCAGCATCAAGCGACACGCCACTACTCAAGCCATCTGAGACTAGAATAACGTTATGGTAGCGCAGTAGCTTTGGGTCAATAATTCCGCCTCCGCCCAACAGCCGGTTCATAGCATGTAGTTTTTCGAGTTTAGCTTGCTCAATATACTGATGGTACTCTGTTGTAAACTCTTCGAGCTGGCCAGTTGAATACATGCCGTTATAGGTGAAGATGCCACTTTGATCGATGCTAGCCAAAGCGTCGTTTTCGCCAGGTAGCTTAATCTGTTCTGTTAGAAGCATCATCATGACGCAGTGCAGTTGCGCTGCAATCTGCGCAGCAACCACCACGCCACCATCGCTAAGTGCCACTACCGCGCAGTTCTCGTACCGATACTTTGGTACCAGCTGAGCAGCTAGCTGTCGTCCGGCGTCTGAGCGGCTCTTATAATACATGTCCCTAGTCTACACTTTGGCGAGTGGTTTTAACAGATAGAAGCGTTCGGTGCTTCCATCATGAGACAAACCTACGGTTTTTCTCACCCTGCCCCACAAATTGAGAAATTTGCGGGGACCCCTATCGCTCCGGGCAAAAAATGCGATTTTTGCTCGGGCTGCTCTTTTCCCTTTTAGCTCAGCTTCTTAAGTAGGTAGAAGCGTTCGGTGTTGCCTTTTGAACCCGAGACAGCACTGTCGGCTTTGTCGATGATAACGCAGTAGTTTTTTATCCACACTTCAAACTCCTTGAGAATCGTACGGCGCATTGACTCGTTTTTGATCACCCCTTTGTGTTTGAGCGCATCACCAGCCTCAAACTGGGGTTTTACCATCAGCGCAAGTACTGTTTCTTTGTGACTCAGCTTGATTGCGGTTGGCACTATCTCACGTAATGAAATAAACGACACATCAGCCAGGACAATATCTGGTTTTGGCTGTAAATCTTTAACGTCTCGTATGTCAGTTTGTTCACGTAAATCAATCCGCTCATCACCCCGCAAGCTTGGATGCAGCTGCTTGGTGCCGACATCGATAGCGTAGACTTTTTTGGCACCATGATGCAGCGCATACTGCGTAAAACCACCGGTAGACGAACCGATATCCAAGACTACTTTGTCAGAAAAGTCGAGCTTGAACAGCTCGGCGACAGAGGCCAGTTTGAAGGCGGCCCGTGAAACATACTGTTCCTCGACAGTTACTTCAATGCGATCATGATCATCAACTTGTCGATGGGGCTTTTTAGCAATCTCGCTGTTCACCTTCACCTGACCAAGCTTAATATAACTTTCGGCCTGAGACCGTGACGTGACAAGCCCCCGTACCACCATCGCCTGATCAAGCCGTTGTTTCATAGGTTCATTATGCAGCAAGCTGACTCGTGAGGCCAATAATATCTTCGGTAGGAAGTTGTACTATATGAGAATAGGTGCAGCCTGCATCCTCGAGCCGTCTAACAGCCATTAAGCCAAGCACAGCCCCTGCTCCAAGGTGGAACGAGTCTTGCCCGTCAAACCATGCCGAGTATATTTCATCGATTTCATCTGAATCCTGGGCATACCCTTGCTCGTAGAGGGCAGATTCTAGCACTGCATCATCTAGCAAGTAGCCTAGCAAACGCTCCTCTATCTCTGGAGAAATCTCACCGCTATATTCTGCAGCATGGTAAGCTGCCTCGCGTGCATCAAAAAGCTCACCGGCCATGTGCGACTCTCCACGTGCCGCTATTCCTTCTGCCACAACTCTTTCAAGTAAATTGTTCTGAGGGGCGTGTTCTTCGCGAATTGTGTGAACAATCTCGTGGAAAGTAGTAAGTGCGATATCGCTAAAATAACGTCCGACTTTCTGGCGCTTAATGATCTGATGCGGAATATAAAGTTCAGCCTGTCGTGTGCCTTCTGCCGATCCAAGGCTACCATCCCAGTGACAACCAACTCGTCGCACTGTTACTGTTTTTGGCTCGTCGTAGCTCACGTCAAGATGTTCCAACATATCATGGGTTAGTTCAATTGCCCCACGAACCCACGGCTGTGTGGCCGTTCTGTATGGCTTCTTCCATTTGCCCCCACCCCATCGCATTTCGATAGGAGGCTGTTTCATAGTGCTATTTTACGCGTTCGCGGTAAGCTCCTGTGGTTGTATCAACGCTGATGAGATCGCCGGTTTTGACAAATGCGGGTACTTTAACAGTGATGCCGGTCTCAACCGTGGCGTCTTTCATGACTGAACTGGTGGTGTCACCTTTAACAACATCTTCTGCGTAGGTAACTTTGAGCGGCACATTTTTGGCTAGTTCGATATTGATAACATGGCCATCAAACAGCTGCGCCTGTACGGTGTCGCCTTCTTTCATGTAACCCTTTTGGTCGGCCATGTCTTCAGCTGGCAGTTCAAATTGTTCGTAGGATTCATTGTCCATGAAGTAGAACTTGGCACCGTCGCTGTACAGGTATTGCACGTTTTTGTTCACTACGTCTGCTGGTTCAACTGCTTCGTTACCCTTAAAAGTCTTATCCAATACGCGACCATCGAGCAAGCTCTTGATCTTGACGTTCACAATTGAACCGCCGCGACCCATCACCTTTTGTGAGTACTCAGTCACACGATATGGCACGCCATCCATCTGGAAGACGGTGCCTTTTTTTAGATCTGTTATTCCAAACGCCATTAGATTAGTCCCTTCTGTCTTGCAAGTTGTATTACATTAATTGTACCTGGCGCTACATCATCTCTCTGCAATAGTTCATCGATACTATACACTTCGCTACCCTCGCCTTCATACACTTCAAAGTTTTCTCTATTTGTATCTGCTACAAAAAGTGTGTATTCTTTTTCTTTATTTGTACCTCTTGGGTCAAACTTAACTGTAAGTAGTTTTTTGAAGTCTCCGTGTTTGAGATCTAAGGATGTCTCTTCACTGATTTCTCGAACTATTGCGTCATGCGAAGTCTCATCTGCTTCGATATGTCCACCAAAAAAGCTTAACAGCCCGGGTGACACTGGCGCATCGTTTGTCCTACGCTGAAGAGCACACGTGCCATCAGGTAAACGTAAGTATGCGAAGGCAATATTGTTTGTATCAGCCATCTAGATCCTGTACTTCCTCAGCTTCTTCTGGTGTTAGTCCTTCAGCAGTTAGCGGCGGCACGACTATGCCTTGCTCTGCAGCGAGTCTTACTGCCTTGTCAGCTAAAGGATCAACGATGCTTTCCCATGCACTATATGCAAATAGTTCAAGTACAGTAAGGTCAGAGAAGCTAAGGTTGTCGTAACCACGCCTTATATCTTCGGTTGGCGCGTTCTCTTGCAGACTTGCCTTGATCCTTGCTGCAAGAGCGGCCTGATTAACCCCCGCCCGGTCAATGGCTCTAAATGGCATCTCGTCTTCATCTAGGCAAGATTCGTACCCAAACATAACAGCCAGTACAGCCGACAAGTCTTTCATAGCGCCAACGAGCTCGTCAGCCTGACCATCGATGTCAGCAGTCCGCACTAGATACATCCTTGAATATCTTTCAAGGTTCTCAGTCCAGCCTTCGATATTACTATCGCTCGCCCCATCTGCCGAGGTACGCTGATAAGCCTCAAGAAATCTAAACGTAACGCCTGTTATTTCCTCGTTTTTACGTGTTTGCTGTCGCTCCACAACAAACTGATCAAGTGCACCGAGTGCAACTTGCGCGGTTTGCTCATCAAGACCACTAAACACCTGCTGGAGATCCTCACGCGTAAAGGTTTCTGGGCGTTCTGCCATAAAAAGTACTCCTTAGTTATGTGCGACGAATGGAAGCATTGCAAGGTGGCGGGCACGCTTGATTGCGACGCTCAGGTGACGCTGTTGGCTTTCGCTCAAACCAGTTTTCTTACGTGATTCGATCTGGCCATAGCCGTTTACGTAGCGCTGCAAGGTCTTAAAATCCTTGTAGTCAAAGTATGCTACTTCACTTTTGTGCTTAAAAATCTTTGCCATAATTTCTCTCCTTTCAGTCGAGAATAGGGACAAGGGTTGAGGGCTAAGGGTCTAGTGTATTGTTTCTATCCCCTTGGACCTATATCCTTTACCCTAGTTGTTAAAATGGGATGTCGTCGAGGTTAATTGGTTCATCGCCGATGTCTTCGATGACGACGTCATCTTTTTTCTTGGCCGCTGGTTTGCTGGCTGGCGCAGAAGAAGAACTTCCGCCCTCGTAGCTGCTACCGCCGCCGCTATCGCCACCTTCGCTGCGTCCACCAAGGAATGTTACGTCCTGGGCGTTCACTTCTACCTTGTTGCGCTTCTGGCCGTCTTGCTCCCATGATCGAGATTGCAAACGTCCATTAACGAGACAAGGACGACCCTTGCTCAAGTACTGTGCCACACGCTCACCGAGCGGGCCCCAGGCTACAACATCGATGTAATCAGTTGCTTCTTGCCAGTTACCATCCGCACCTTTGAAACTGCGATTAAGCGCGAGACTAAAGTTACAGACACTCTGGCCGTTTGGCGTTTGGCGCACTTCTGGGTCTCGAGTGAGATTACCCATCAAAATTACTTGGTTAAATGATCGAGCCATTATTTATTCCTCCTATAAGAACTATGTCTTCAGAACCATGCATCGGTCAGTTACTTTCTAGCAAAGCTAGAAACTCTCTGCCCTCTTGGCTGATTTCTGGCTTAGAAGCTCCGGTACTCATTCACTGTACTATTAGTACGGTTCACTGCGGTTCCTCGCTCCTGCACCAAAACTCAGCTCAAGTGCATGAATTCTGTATGATTTGTTAATTGTACTTATACCCTACCCCCGAGCCGTAGCCCGGTCAAGCGAAATTAGTCTCGCTCTTCGTCTTTTTCGTCGCGATCATCACGGTCGCCACGCTCTGCAGCCTTTTTGGCTTTTTCTGCTTTGGCTTCTTCTGCCTTAGCAATTGCTTTGAGGTCGGGCTTTGTGATGAGATAGCGAATCACCTCGTCAGTGATATTAAGCGTGCTTTCGACTTTCTTCACGCCATCTGACGGCATTTCTACAGTGTAAAACACGTAGATTGCATGTTCGTTACGTGCAATTGGGTATGCGAGCTTGCGCTTGCCCCAGTTGTCCGTAGCAGTTACTTTACCGCCGTTGTCTTTGATGATTTTGCTCACTCGCTCTTCGGCCTTGGTAAGGTCGACTTCGAGGTCAGGGTGATACAAAACAGCAATTTCGTACTGTTGGTTCAAATTGAACTCCTTCGTTTGGTTAAAGGCTACGCGCTCTAAAGATGGCCGTAACCTGAAGTTTACCCAGCACCACTTCTTGGTTGGTGCTGCGGCTGAGTTTTCAGCTATCAACAATTCTACTACATCCACCCCTGTTAGTCAACTAACATACCTCACCCTTTGATTTGCCCGCTCATCATGTTTATGCTTCAATAGTAACAAATGGACGGAAATAAAAACTGACATGAGCGACAGGCGCGAACTCATACACCCCGAGTCGCTGCCTCCCCGTGATGTTTGGCTGATTGATCCAACTCAAGATAAACTGCCTACTCCCCTTGATCAATACGGTCTTATTGACGTGCCGCGGTTGATTACAGACGTAAAGTCAACGATTGATGCAGACTATGAATGGCCGACCCAAACACGCATACATCACCTCTACTGGGAGGAGAATAATTACCCATTTATTCCAGGGGTACCTCCTGGATACAACCCACGTACATTCCGCGAGCTGCCTATTAATAAGGCTGAGATACCTCTAAAATTCGAGCGGTGGCTGCACGCTATAACTCTAGAACCCAAAGTGCCAGATCCAGAGATTATGCGCTTACGTGTACTGGCATTCCACCATGCACGGCTGATTTTCAAAAAAGCGCACGGCACCGTCCATGAAGATCGCTTGCTGCAGAAACGACGCCGACAAGTTGCAGCCAATCCGGGCATTTCAAAGAACATTGTGGACGGAATAGATATTGCGAGCGAAGCCTACTTTGCCGAAACAGTTGACCGCGCTTTTGACGCATTATTAGGACATCTCGATGAATATCACTCAATACCAGAGGAGCATCGCCTGATTAAGGAAACCGATGCACCTCAAGATATTGCTACCAAGCTCGGTAAGCTAGTGGTTCCGCCAGCACAAAAATACACACTTCTTGTAGCTGCCTAGACAGTTTTGGAATCGTCGGGGAAGTTTTCGTCGTACATTTCGTCATCGGCCTGCACTTCGCCTGCACCGGCGCTAAAGACTTCGTCGACAGAATTTATAAGCACCTCTCGCGGTCGAGCTCCGTCTGCAGGGCCAATAATGCCCTGCTCTTCCATAGTCTCAATAATACGCGCGGCGCGGGCGTAGCCGATACGCAGACGTCGTTGCAGCAAGCTGGTACTCGCCTTGCGACCATCAACCACGACCTGGATTGCATCACGCCACATGTCGTCGTCAGCTTCGTTGGCGCCGTAATCTGCAACTACTCCACCTTTGCCATTCAACTGCACTGGTTGACTGACAACCTCATCGTCGTATTGCGGCGGTCGCTGACCACGAATAAAATCGTTGATTTTGTATGTTTCTTCAATCTCAATCAGTGCCGCCTGGACGCGCTTAGGCTTAGGCATGTCGGCGGTCAAAAGCAACATATCACCTTTGCCAAGCAACTTCTCGGCACCCATCTGATCAATAATCGTGCGCGAGTCCACCTGGCTGGCCGTTGTGAAGGCAATACGCGCCGGCACGTTAGCTTTTATAAGACCAGTAATGACATCGACAGATGGACGCTGCGTGGCGAGAATCAAGTGGATACCAACTGCGCGAGCCTTCTGAGCAATCCGTACAATTAAGGCTTCTACATCGCGCGCCGCTACCATCATTAGATCCGCCAACTCATCAATAACAATCACAATATACGGCATACCTTCATTCTGTTTAAGGTCGTTATACTCTTCAATGTTACGTTTCTTGGCCTCGCCAAGTGTTCGATAGCGACGTTCCATCTCGGCCACAGCCCACTTGAGCGCACTAATACACTTTTCTGGCTCAGTTATCACGGGCGTGAGTAGATGTGGAATATCTTCGTATGGCGCCATCTCAACCGTCTTAGGGTCAACCAGGATGAGCTTAAGGTCACTTGGGCTGTTGCGGTATAGCAAACTAGTCAGGATGGTGTTGATCATAACTGATTTACCAGAACCAGTTTGACCGGCTACCAGAAGGTGTGGCATCTTGGCGAGATCAGCCACAATTGGTGCACCAGCAATGTCTTTACCGATGGCAAAGCCTAGTGGACTAGTGATCTCGGCCCATTGTGATGACTGCAGCAAACTACTCAATCGAACCGTGGCTGATTTGATGTTAGGCAGCTCAATACCAACGGCGCGCTTACCTGGAATTGGTGCTTCGATGCGAATAGAGTGTGCTGCCAGATCAAGCGCCAGGTTGTTTTCGAGTGCAGTAATCTTGGTGAGCTTAATACCCGCTGGCGGTTTGAGCGTGTACTGAGTCACACGCGGGCCTACGTTAGCACCTTCCATATCAACATTAATATTAAAGTGTGCGAATGATTCTTGAATAGCTTTGGCATTAGCTTCGACATCACCGGGGTTGGCTTTGTCTTGCTTGGCGCTCAACAGCTCAAGTGGTGGGAACTTCCAGTCAGGGTCGCTGGTGGTTGTCAGGGCTTGGTGAGTCTCGGTTGGCGCAAGTTTTTGAGCAGAGTTTTTGAAGTTGCCGAGTTTGGTGGCGGCATGATCGCTTGGATGCTCAACAGGTACGTTTTCATTCAGTTTAAAGTGGTTCTCGGCGGCTTGTGACTTAAGCTGCGCCAAATCGTTACCCTCTTCTGGGCGTGAACGGAAGATATCACCAAGACGCAGTAACACTTTAGGTGAGATGCCAAAAGCGAAGAAGAATGACAGCATTGCAAAGACAAAGAATAATATGAGAGCCGGAATTTTGTTCAGCGCCGCCAAAGCAGTGCCACCAGTTACAGCACCGAGCACTCCACCGCGGCCTGCCTGGTATAAATCAGTTGTGCCGCTAGGTATAAAAGCCACGTGTAGCCAGGCAGCAGATAGAATCAAGAACGCGAACATGCCAGCAAGTTTATCAAGGGGGATACGTCGATCTTCGCTGGTAAACTTGAGCACACCCCAATACACCAACGCGACAGGTGTAAAGTACGCTGCCCAGCCAAACACCACATACATCCAATTGAACATACCAACTGGTAAGTCACCACCAGCGCCAAAGCCACCGAGTAATAGGAAGAATGCCACCACCATCATGATGATAGCGCCAGCCAACGGCCAAAAGACTGAATCCTTTGGTGCTGCTTGGACTTTCTTCTTTGCGCGTGTTTGTTTTTTCTTCTTAGCCATAAGCGTTAGTAATTATACCACCTATCTTAGGTGTTGTCCTCTGTTTGTGTCAACGTTAAAAGCGTTGGTTGAACAGGCTGTTCAAGCTCAGCCTTGACGGCGGTGATTTGTTGGCCAAGCTTTCTTAGAAAGTTATGGTCACCCGGTGCGACTCTGCCCTGCTCAATACTCTGTTTGATCTCGTCACGACGCATCTGCAGATCGGAGAGCTCTTCGGTCAGGTCACGAGCGGCACGCTCCTTTGGGTCAACAAAGTAATGCTCTGGTATTGGCTCGCCCGTTTCATACGAGACTTCGAGCTCATCAAATAAATCACCGAGAGTATACCGCAATCCCATAACTTCCCGCCCTTGATTCATGTAGTAGTCACTAAACAACTCATTGAGCCCATCGTTAAGCTGATGGAACAACTTGTCTGAGGGAAGCCCAGGTGATGCTGTCATGCTCATATTGTAGCACTTTTTACATCATTAGTCAATGACCAGCTGCTACTGCTGTCTAGCTGAGTTGGTCTTTTGAGAGCAGTGCAGCACGCATCTGTGCAAAGCGCTCTTGTGGATCTTCTGGTGTGGCGTCTGGTTGTTTCTGGGTATCACCGTTGGCAGCAGCATTGCCGTTACCATTCTTTGGCTTCTCGTTGGTCTTGCCCACCACATTCACCACTGGGATGACGATTGGCGAACGGTTAGTCTTGTCGAATAAGAAGTGCGTAACGTGCTCACGCAGTTCTTGCTTGAATCGGTCCAGATCAACTCGCTTAAAGCGCTGTGCAACCGCACGACGTAGCTCTGCCCTAAAGTCATTCATCAATTCTTCAGAATCGCGGATATAGATGAAGCCGCGACTAATGATGTCTGGGCTCGTCAGAAGTGCACCAGTTTTACGGTCGATTGTGAGCACTACTGCTACTAAGCCTTCTTCGGCTAGCATCAGACGGTCTTTGACAACGATGTTGCTGACCACAGCACCAGTTTGGTCAACCAGTAGGCTACCATGAGGCACTTGGCCTGCTGGTTCGTACTTGTCAGCAGTAAAGAGTAGGCTATCACCGTTGTTAGCCAGAATAACATTCTCGCGTTTCCAGCCTTCTTCGATAGCCAGTTCAGCGTTATAGCGGCGGCGTAGCATTCCGGCGTGAATTGGCATGTAGTACTTTGGTCGAACCATGCGTAGCATATCGCGGTACTCATCACGACGAGCGTGACCAGACACGTGCAATGGGCCACAGCCATCGAGTTCGTGGGTTGGGTGGCGGTACAAATGTACGCCCAGCTTGGCTAGGTTATTACCGATCATGTCATAGCGGACTTCGTTACCAGGAATTGGTGACGAGCTCACCAGCACAGTGTCGCCTGGCTTGAGCTTAATGTGGTTGTGCGAGCCTTCGCTCATGCGCATCAGCGCCGCGTTTGGCTCACCTTGCCCACCAGTGGCCATAACGAGGATTTTGTCGTCAGGTAGACCTGCTACGTCACGCATAGCCATGATCATGCCCTTAGGTACTTTCAAGATACCTTGGCGCACAGCGATTTCGGCATAGGCCATCATACTGCGACCATCGAGTGCTACTTTACGACCTGAGGCGACAGCAGCATTGATGATCATTTGAGTACGGTTCATGTTCGAACTAAACACTGCACAGAAGACGCGACCTTGCGCGGCAACAATCACGTCATGGAAGCTCTTTTCGAGCGTGTGTTCAGTTGGCGTACGGCCCTCTTTATCGGCGTTGGTGCTATCGGATAGAAGCAGCAAAACACCTTCATCACCCAGCTCTTCGAGTCGCTTGACATCACTTGGTAAGTGATCAAGCGGTTCTGGGTCGAGACGGAAGTCACCGGTGTTAATGATGCGACCAACCGGTGTTTCAATACAGACAGCAGTAGCTTCTGGGATAGCGTGTGTAATACGCAGCAGTTCAATAGTAAAGACACCGATCTTAAGACGTTCGTGAGCGTCCATGTTCATTTTTACCATTTGCGGTGTGAACATTTCTGTTCCTGGAGGTACGTCCTCAAACGTTTTCTCGACAATGCCAAGCGTAAAGCCCGAGCCAAACAGTGGTGCTGGGAACTTCGGTACGATGTGCTTCAGTCCACCAATGTGATCGAGGTGGCCATGCGTAATAACGTAGCCTTTGATCTTGTGACGAATGCTTTCTAGGTATGTTGGGTCGGCAATTTCGTAGTTAATACCAGGCAAGTCCACACCGAGGTTGTTGCCGCAGTCCACGATGATTGCATCGTTTTGGTACTCAAAGACCATACAGTTCTTTTCACCAACGTCATCAAGACCTCCCAAGAAGGTTAATTTGAGCTTCTCGAAGTCATCAGTCACGCTGTTGGCGCGCTTATCAAGTTTGCGCATCTCGGCACTTTGATACTCGTTGATTAATTTTTGAGCGGTTTCTGCACTGCGTTTTTGCGCCCGAATTGCGGCACCACGACTGGCTGTCAAGCCATTAGCAGCTGGCTTTTGACCGTTGCTGCCCTTGCCCTGACCGCTCTTTTGATTATTACGACCGCCGCCTGGGTTGGGTCGTCGATTGTTGTTGCTACGTCCGCCACTCGGCTTATTGCCTGAGCGCGGTACTTGTTTATTATTCTCCATATATTCCTCTCTGTTATTCGTTCAGTTTTATTTGGATTCTAGTTGATTAATGATAGCGGGGAGCTTGGTGAAATCGTCTATCAAAGTCTGTCGCATGCCGCCGTTATAGAGTGCAGCTGCCGGATGATAGAGCGGTAAAATAACGATTGGCAGCTCGTCATTATTGTCTTTCATCTGAAGGCGTATACGCTTGGGTTCCCCGTGTATCTCGGATATCTGTAGATCCGGCAAGAAACAATTCGTACTGTGGCGCCCGAGCGTCACGACCACTTTGGGTTGAATTATTTCTAGCTGGGCCTGCAGGTAGGGCAAAAATGCCTTCTTCTCTTCTGGTGTTGGGTCCCGATTTTCTGGCGGCCGATACTTCACTATGTTGGTTATGTAGATATCAGACCGTTTTAAATCGATGTGCCCAAGCATCTCATCCAAAAACTTTCCAGCCGCTCCCACAAATGGCTTGCCTGACTCGTCCTCTTTCTTGCCCGGAGCTTCGCCGATGAACACGATGTCAGCATCTGGGTTGCCATTGCCAAGAACTAGTTGGGTAGCCTGCGCTGCGAGTTCTGGACAGACCTTATCTTCCAGAATCTGACTGGCTAGCGCGTCGAGTTGCTGCTGCTTAGTGTTTGCCATTGCGGTACGTCAGTGCCTTAAAGAGGTTGTTGAATGAACCGATAGAAAATACCAGCGTAAAAAAGTAAGCTATCAAACTACCCGAGTCGATCGCCCATGACACAAAACCATATGCCAAGGCCGCCTCAATGATCGAGGAGATGCCGTAGCCAGCCCGGGTATGCTTCCAGCTATCGAGTCTATCGATAATGTTACTTTTTGCCACTCTTGTTTCTTTCTACTAGTAAGCCAAAAATGAAACCGCTTGTGAGCAACAGCAAACCGCCAGTGCCACCGTAGCCATCATTCTGTACGGCATTGAGGCCCTGGCCTGCCTGCGTAACAAACGTGAAACCAAAGTAACACGCTACGAGTGCGATAAACAAAAGTGCGTATCTGGCGTTTTTATTCTTGACCATTGAGGTTACCCCTTTTTCTCATTAAGTTCGCGTGCGGCAGCTTTCATGCTGAGTTGCAAACGGCCACGATCATCGATAGCTACTAATTTTACTGTGACACTATCGCCTTCTGAGACGACATCACTCGGTTTGCTGACGCGTTCTTCGCTCATCTCAGAAACGTGCACCAAGCCATCTTTGCCAGGCATAATCTGCACGAAGGCACCGAAGTCCATGACGCTTACAACTGGTACATTCTGGTAGATCTTGCCAACTTCTGGCTCAGCTGTAATTTGCTGCACCATTTGAATGGCAGCGTCGATTGACTTCTTGTCTGGGCTAGCGATATACACAGTACCGTCGTCTTTGATGTCGATTTCGGCACCGGTTTCGGCAATAATCTTGTTGATGGTCTCGCCACCCTTACCAATAACTTCACGAATCTTTTCTGGGTTGATCTGTATTGATTCGACGCGTGGTGCGTATGGGCTGAGCTCGCTCTTGGGTGCGGCCAAAGTTGTCAGCATGTGCTCGAGGATTTCAGCTCGGCCCTGCTTGCCCTGTTCGAGCGCTTGCTTAAGTATGTTTACCGGCAAACCATGGACCTTCATGTCCATCTGTAAGGCAGTGATGCCTTCAGTCGTACCAGTGACCTTAAAGTCCATGTCGCCTGCAAAGTCTTCAGCGTCAGCAATGTCGCTCATGATATACGGTTTATCACCGTCGATCATCAAACCCATGGCAATACCGCTGACTGGTCGTTTAAGCGGCACACCGGCGTCCATCAGTGCTAAACAGCTTGAACATGTTGCCGCCATGCTAGTTGAACCGTTCTGACTCATGATCTCGGTGACTGAGCGAATAGTGTACGGGAAGCTGGCTTCATCTGGCAGCACTGCGCTAATGGCACGTTCCGCCAAGTAGCCGTGACCGATTTCGCGGCGGCCTGGACCCATCAGGCGTTTAACTTCGCCGACTGTCCAACCCGGTGCATTGTAATGGTGCAAGAAGCGGCGCTCACCTTCGCGCTCCATGGTATCAATCAGCTGTACATAGCTGAGTGGAGCCAGCGTCACAATGTTCATAGCCTGTGTCAGGCCACGAGTAAAGATACTCGAACCGTGTGCTCGCGGCAAAATACTAATTTCACTGCTTAACGGACGAACTTCGGTCAGTTTACGACCGTCAGGACGAATTTGCTTGTCGATAATGCCCTTTCGGACGTCTTTGTGCAGCGCCATGGTCAGGGCTTCGTGGTATTCGCTCTTAACATCGCTGTAGTCGTCGCCTACTTTTTCTGCAAAAGCTTCATCCATTTGGTCACGGAGAACACTAATCAGATCGTTACGTTCTGGGTACGGCTTGTGGAGGTTTTCACCGAGCTTACCGTCAACCCAGGCGTCGATTTCTTTCTGAATGTTTTCATCTGGCAAAGTCAGTTCGTATTCTTGTTTGGTGACACCGATTTTCTTGACCAGCTCTTCTTGCAGTTTGATAGCTGGCTGCATGGCTTCTTGAGCCCACTCCAGTGCTTTGACGACTTCGTCTTCGGTAGCTTCGTTAGCACCCGCCTCTACCATCATAATACCGTCTTTAGTACCAGCAACCACAAGGTCGAGCTTAGAGTTATCCATCTGTTCGTTACTTATGAAGGCTTGGTAGTCATCACCCTTCATGCCAACACGCACACCGGCAACTGGGCCTTCAAATGGTGCACCGGTCAGCATCAATGCTGCAGAAACGGCCATCATAGCAATCATGTCTGGGCGGAACGCTGGGTCCATGCTCAGAACTGTGGCAATACCTTGGACTTCGTGTCGGTAGCCTTTTGGCCACAGTGGACGAATTGGTCGGTCGATGATACGACCGATTAGGATGGCTTCGTCTGACGGACGGCCTTCTCGCTTGATGAATCGGCTGCCACTGATCTTGCCGGCTGCATACATTTTTTCTTCGTAATCAATACTGAGTGGAAAGTAGTCAAAACCTTGGACTGGTTTTTTACCAACCATTGCCGTACCGAGTACCACGGTGTCACCGTAACGAACCAATACGCTGGCGCTACTTCTAAAACCAACCCGGCCTACCTCTATAGAGAGTGGGCGGCCACAAAAATCAGTTTCTACTTTTACTATTTCTTTTCCTAGAGGGTTGAGGGTGTTTCCCATGCTATCTCGTTTCCCGTTATTCACTACAGTGTGCATGTATGGTTCTGGCCTGTGCTGCCAACCATAGCTGCGGCACTGGAGTGAAGTACGTTTTGTTTAGTTAATGTGCACAAGTTTATCCGGCTGTCCGTTTGCGGGACGGCCGGACTCATCTGGGCAAATTAGCGGCGGATGCCGAGTTTTTCGGTAATTTCGAGGTACTTTTTGCTGTCTTTTTTAGCCAAGTAGCGTAACAATCGTTTGCGGTTGCCAACCATCTGCAAAAGACCACGGCGAGCCATGAAGTCTTTTTTGTTAGTTTGGAGGTGTTCGGTAATTTCTTTGATTCGTTCGGTCAAAATACCAACCTGGACCTCTGGTGAACCAACATCAGTTTTGCTGGTTTGTAAATCTTTGATAATGGCGCTTTTCTTCTCGGTTGTGATCATATATTCCTTTAGTTACGTTAGAGATTTGTGATGGCGTTAGGCACAATATATCACAATGGCCCCTGTTGAGCAAGTGTTTTACGCAATCGTAATGGTGTCGCCACCGAGGTGACGAGCAAAGTAAGAATCGTGAGAGATATAGATGATAGCACCGTTGTAGTGAGCTAGAGCATCTTCGAGCTCTTCGATGCTTGGTAGATCGAGGTGGTTGGTTGGCTCGTCCAGGATTAACACCTGTGGATGCCCGGCCAGCATGTTAATAAGTTGAAAACGAGCCTTCTGGCCACCACTGAGCCGACTAATCGGTACATCGCCGTCAGTTGCAGGGTTAAACAGATAGTCACTGAGAAGCTGTTTGACGAGTGATTCACCCACCGGCACGTCTTTGGCCATGTAAGCCCGCTCAATGGCCTCTGATAGCGTCAGAGATAGATAGCTTTCGGCAATCTCTTGCTCGTATATGCCAATCTTAATACCCTTCTCGACTGCAATGGTACCTCCAAACAATTTGGCCGATGGTTCAACCTCCTGCGATTTAGCCACCACTGCATTAAGTAGAGTTGACTTACCGGCACCGTTACGGCCGTGCAAACGCAGACGGTCGCCTTCTCGCAGCTGCAATGACAAGTCTTCAAATAACGGCGCGCTGTAGCCGAGTGACACCTTTGACAGCTCAATCAGCAATCGCCCAGTGGCATCATCGGCAGTTTTGGTACGGACTTTGATGTTGCGAGCCTTATGCTCTTTATATGCGGCCCCCATTTTAGCGTTGAGCTCACCCACTGATTCACGGTCTATCCAGAAAGAAGGTGCATCAATCGCCTCGAGTCGTACGAGTTCTTCTTTGGCCTGCATCTCTTGGCTTTTAAAACGATGGATTGTGCCAGGATCGTTGGCGCGCTCCTTGAGTCGACGAAAGCGAATGATATTCTCTTTGAGGTTGGCAATCCGCCGTTGGGTCACGGTATGTTCATTGACCTGAGACACGGTTTTAACGGCATTAATGCGCAGATAGTCATCGTAATTGCCTGGGAAGCTGACGGTTTGTTCGTCTTTGACTTCAATAATCCGATCAACCGCTTGCAGTACATCACGGTCGTGCGTAATGACCACAATTGCCTCACGGGCACTCTTGAACCATTTAATAAATGACTGTTTTGCAACGTAATCCATATGGTTGGTCGGCTCATCAATCAGCGCAATATGCGCCCGCGCCCGCTGCACTTTGACCAGTTCGACCAGACGTTTTTGGCCGCCACTCAGCTCTTTCAGCAGCCCTGCCGCTTTACCCTCATCAATCTGGTAATCGCTCAAAGCTTGAATGATTTCTGACTCGACTTCAAAGTAGCCCAGCTGCGTGAACCGCTCCAGGGCCTCGTTATAGACGTGCATTTTGTGATTACTATCACCCATATGCTCAGGATAGGTATCCAGGATGTGCTTGAGCTTGGGATACTCTGGTAAATCATCCAGCACGTATTCCAGAACAGTTTTCTCATCATAGCCGTGGTGCTCTTGTCGAGAGCCAATCATTATGGCGCCTTTTTTGAGCCGCACCGAGCCGTCGTAATCTTTGTCTTCACCGGTCATAATGTGCAGTAGCGTAGTTTTACCGGTACCATTACGGCCGACCAAGCCAACTTTCTCACCGTCCTGAATTTCCATATGTAAATCACGGTACAACATTTTGTTGCCGAACGACTTTTCATTAATATCAACTGAAATAACCACGGAACTACTACTTTCTTACTTATAAGCTACTGAAGGATACCATCTTTGAGCGATTCTGGCGTCAGATCAGCCATAGTATGGGCGCTTTCAAGGTCATAACTTCCAACTTTTGTACGTCGTAGGTCAGACATATAAGCACCTGTTTTGAGCGATTCACCGATATCGCGGGCCAGAGACCGAATATACGTCCCACTAGAAACATAGGTCGTAAAATTCAGATATGGATACTCGTATTGTAGCTGCATGATGCTGTGGATGGTCACGGTGCGCGGCTGCATGACTACTTCTTTGCCCGCGCGGGCCAGTTTGTAGGCTCGCTTGCCATCGATTTTGATGGCACTGAAGGCTGGTGGCGTCTGCTGAATCTCACCCACAAAAGACTTTATAGTCTGTTCAACTTCTCCAGTCCCCGGTCTTCTGTCATTAGTCTTTGTCTTTTCGCCTTCTTCATCGTCAGTAGTGCTTGTCTCTCCCAGTTTGATAGTCACTTCATAGACTTTGTCGAGCTTCGAGAACTCCTGCGCTCGTTTGCAGTAGCTGCCAATCACCACAATCATTAGACCAGTCGCCAACGGATCGAGCGTACCTGTGTGGCCCACTTTTGGCTTCTTGAGCCCCGTCTCTTGGCGAACCATGCCACGGACTTTTGCGACCACATCAAAAGAAGTCCAACCCTTTGGCTTATCAATGAGAAGTAGGCCGTCGTAACTCATGACGGACAGTATACCCTAGCGAGGCAGATTTGGGCTTGGTGGCAGTGCGCCAGCTGGTGGTTGCGGAGGAATGTTTGGCATTGGCGCCATCGGTGGCGGTACGGGTGGTGGCGGCGTCGCTGGACCAGAAGTTCCAGAACGGTCTTCTGGAGCACTTGGTGGCATCAGGTTAGATGGCACAACCGTTGGAACATCTGATGGCTGTGGCATAGCGTTCATACTTGACGACAGATCGCTATCGATTGGTGGGTTCATTGGTGAGGGCGGCGTATTGAAGGTGTTGGGCGGCATGCTTACATCGCCAGACAGGGTTGCAGGCGGCTTGAGTGCTTCATCAAACGATGGTAGCGCCGGATCATCATCGGTTGGAGGTGATGGTGTAGCCGGCAGAGTTGGCGCGGGTGCGATCGCACTCGGAGCGTCTGGAGCATCTGACTCATGGCCAAGATTAAGATTAACAGGCTGGGCGCCTAGTGCCTGGATTGGCTCAAGATTCTTCTCTGGATCACCGCCTACTTTGATAGCCTCATCGACGGCTTCGCGGGCGTCTTCTATCTGCTCTTCTGGTGCCTCTGTTTCTACCGGTGCTGGACTAGCTGGCAAACTGGCTGTATCTAAACGAGGTACCGCAGGAGTGTTATCTGACAAATCGGCCCCGGTTGGCTCAATCGAGGCCGGTGATTTTCGACTGATAATGCCATCATCACCTGACTTTGTAGCGCCAACGCTCAATGGATCAGTCGAAGGATCGAGATTGAGGTGTTCTGGTTCGCTATTAGCTGTTAGTTTACCACCCATGGTCGGAGGCTGCAGACTCATTGGAGTTGGCCGTGGTTGGCTCATGCCACCAGGACGGACATTATCAATCCTCGAAGGGATTGGTTCTTCTGGACTTGGGGTTGGTTCAGGCTCTTCGAGTGGTATAACTGGCTCACTTTGCGGCTCTGGCAAGTTAAGTTCTGGCTCAACAGAAGGCTCTGGCTCAGAAGGTTTCTCGGTTTCTTTAACCTCTACTTCAGGAACAGAATCATCTGTCTCATCACTCTCGTTATCTACATCGTGTTCAATAGTGAGTTCACCGTCTTCACTCTGTTCTGGTGACACCACATCGCTCAGCGCAGCCGCTGGTTGGTCGAGTTTAGTAGCAATCAGTTGTTGATTAGCGCCCGCCCCCATTAACTCAGAAGCTAACTTCATGGTCGCCGGGCTAGTTTTGGCATTACTAAAGCGATCTGTTTCGGCCACGATACCAGTCATCAGCGCTGTGGCAATCTGATTATCGAAGGCTTCGGCGCCACCAAGCAACTGGCCGACAGAGGCCATCATCTCGCTCAGACTACTAGCTTGCAGATCAACCCAGTTAAGTGTCCCTAAGTTACCTTGATCTTTGTTGTTAACAGAGATAACGGTAGCATCATGCAGAATACGGCCATGACTGACAATCGCGTCATCAAGCTCAGCTTTTTCATGTACGCCAAGCGCAATCACCACGTCGACATTGAAATCACCCTGACTAAAGTCTAGGTCTCTGTCACTGATACTGGTGCGATACGGAGTTATGAAAATCTTGACGACTTTGTCTTCAACTTTATAGCGAAGCTTGTCAGCCTTTGATTTATCGAGGGCAATAATAAAATCGCGCAGACTATCAGTGTTCTTCTCGATCGTCTTGTCTGGCTGCAAAAACTCGAGCGTTGATGGTACTGCCCCACTAAATACTGCAGCACCGCGCTTGCCTACTTTGTTCAAAAGTAGCGTAAAACCGATACATGCAGCCAACTGGTCAACAGATGGGTTGCTACTAACCGTTACCAAAACATTGG
>CAZEBF010000002.1:0-63561 GCA_964510235.1 uncultured Candidatus Saccharibacteria bacterium
CATACAACGGTTGGAGCAACCGTGAAACGTGGTTAGCCAGTCTTTGGTTAACCAATGACCAAGGCAGCTATGCGCTGCTCATGGAAGCTCTAAGGGCTGGCGACAGTGACTTTACTCGAGCTGATTGGCTTGAGCAGCAGTTACGCGAACAGCTCACCGAAGAAGCTGGTGACGCCAGTATGTGGAGCGATCTGCTAAGCACTGCGTTTCACCGCATCAACTGGGTCGAGGTTATAGAGAATAACCAAGACTAGTTGCTCGCCCTGAGCATGGCGGCAAAAGGCTCATTTTCATAGTGTCTACACGTGATTTCGTTTGAACCAGTCGTATTCAAGAGGACTTCGGGGGCTATCAACAATCTTCCAGCCGTCGTCCTCAACTAAGATCGCTTGGTCGTCAGTAAGGAGTACTAGTTCGTATTGCTTGTCGTACTTCTCTTTGATCTCATCGATTGTCTTAGTTCGTGCCTTCATATCATAGTGAGGGATAGGCACGATATCGACAAAACCTAAGCCCTCGGTTGACTTGAGACCTTTGACTTTTTCTGGCTCGTCAATTGATGCAATAGAGCCAATATCAACACCTGCAATCAGCGCACCAGCACTTGCTCCTGCATAGAGACCGCCGTCATTGACATATTCTGTAAGCAAAACGTCAAACCCACTTTGACGGAGTACTTTTAATAAGTGAAAGGTGTTACCTCCAGCAACATAAACGATATCGCATTTGTCGATTTCGTCTTTCATTTTTTCTTTTGATGACTTCTCGATGTCTAGCTCGGTGATTTTGAAACCCATTTTAGCAAGGACATCTCTGTCTTTGTCTATCCACCAAACATCTTCATCAAGATTACCTGCTGTGGGAATGAACAACATTTTAATATCTGAGGGGCGAGCGTCAACGAACTGCTTAATGTATTCCAGTCCGCTTGATGCCAAGAGTAATTTCTTCATCTTTTAATTATAGCCTAGTTAGCTCTTTCGATTCGTCGAACTTTGTCCATATCTCTTTTTCGCCTTCGACCATGGCTTTATCTGTAGTGGTCAAAAATTCTAGTTCGGCGTATGTGCTGTCCAGCTCCTTCTTAATGAGACTTGTAGCCCTTCTTCGCAACTGATCCGATTCGCAAACAATCAGCACCGAAGGTACAGGTGTATCTTGAGCTTTTTGCCAGATTTCCTGCTCAAAGTAGTAAATATAACGTTTGATGGTCTTTCGGAGAGTCCAGTAAGACATGGTGTCCTCTAAACAGTCGAGAAAGTACGCTCTATCCGATTCAGGATCCGTTATAAGGGCGTCCGGCCGTTGCCTGGGTAAGCAATCCTTGCTGGTTAGCTCGGTTTTGCTGTAGAACTTAAATCGTCCCTTGTGGGTGTGCTTGAAGTAGTTGTAGACCTTAAAGACGTGGAGCCGGTGCTGTATTTGAGTGTCCTTGGCTCGTTTATCGTGATAAATGCTTCTTAGGTTAGATTCATCACTATACGGCTGTTCCCGAAGATACCTAACAGCCCTTAGTGTTAGGTAGTAGGTTGCCGGTCTTCCCTGGATCTTATAGCTGCTGTCGTAGTTCATGCCTAGATAGTCTTGATCTACTAGTATTTTTAGACGTGAAGTTATAACACGGATATGTTTGGCTTTTTGGCTTTCAGTTATAAGTGCTGCAGTAGCAAAGCGAAATTTGTATAAGGTATTAAGTAGTAGTATTTGATGATTGTTTAATGGTCGTCGATATTTAGGCTCAGGTTTAGTCATGATTGTATGTTCTCTGCTCTATACTATGTATAGAGAATTATAGTACAAAAGAATAAAACAACAACAGGGGTAGTTAGTATATATAGGTATCTTAGCGAAAAGATATCCACAGTTTCGTTCAACAAATACATATTTTACACTTGTAACTATCTGTTGTCGGATAGTATAATTATCCGTAGGCGGATAGCTAACTATGCATGACGAGGGTATAAATCAAGTAGCAATCGACAGTTCAATAGAGCTTCTTCAGAGTATTCTAGAGTCCGAACAGCAACAATCTATTCACATTGACGATGTAAAAGAGATTGCTTATGACCTGATCAGCTTTTACGAGCTTTTAGCTGAGGGTAGCGATGAGCAGTAAAGAGAGTAATGCCGTTATCTTGGCGCGGGTGTCTAGTAAGGCGCAAGAGGATGAAGGATACTCGTTAGACTCACAGCTAAAGCTGCTTATGGGCTACTGTACTCAACGCGAGCTGAATGTAGTTAAAGTCTTTAAGATAGCGGAAACAGCATCTAAAGAACAAAGCCGAAAAGTATTCCATGAATTACTTAAGTACCTAAAAACCGGTGAGGTATTTCACTTGACCGTCGAAAAGACTGATCGATTGACCAGAAACTTCCGAGACGCTGTCTCGATTGATGAATGGCTCGACCAAGATGCTCGACGAAGGCTGCATGCCGTTAAAGAAAGTTTGTTGCTCCATAAGGAAGCAAAATCTGACGTCAAGTTTATGTGGAATATCCATCTATCTGTTGCTAAGAAGTACTCCGATAACCTACGCGAAGAAGCTATGAAGGGCTGGGCAGAGAAACTGGCTCAAGGCTGGTTGCCCGCACCGCCGCCGCCTGGCTATATGACGGTCACTGTTAATGGCAAGAAGATCCATCAACCGGACGCCAACACTACGCCGCTCATGAAGCGGGCTTTTGAAAAGTACCTTGAACCAAATCAATCTATTGAGAGCATTGGCAAAGAAATGGAGCTGATGGGACTGCGAACAAAGAAAGGCCGGCCATTTGCCAAAAGCCACGTCCAGCGGATACTGACCAACCCATTTTACATCGGTATCAACCGCTTTGATGGCAAGGACTATCCTGGCGCACAAGAACCGATTATCGCAAAAGAGATTTTTGAGAGAGTCCAGCAAAAAATGCGTCGCAAACTAACGTGCAAGTACCGTACTCACAACCCAGTCTTTAAGAACATTATCGTGTGCAGTACTTGTGAACGTATGGTTACGTGGCAGCTGCAAAAAGGTCGCTACTACGGTGCATGCCAGCGAAAAACACCTGGTTGTAAGCAAAATAAACTACTACGCCAAGACCACCTAGAAGAGAAGGTACAGAAGATGCTGAGTAACCTTGTCTCGCCAACCCAGGCGGTGATTGAGTGGCTCGCCGAGGCTATGCGCGCCAAACACCAAAGCGCCATCAACGACAACGAACAACTAGTGAACTCTATCCAGACGCAGATAGACCGTGTCATGCGTATGGACAGTAACATGTACGAGGATAAGCTGGCAGGAGATATATCACCAAAGCTATATAGCGAGAAACATGATGAATTTGCTGCTCAGACAGCCGCGCTAGGGGAGCGTTTGAACGAGATCGATCAGACACTAGGCAAGGCGTTAGAACAAAAGCTGGTATTGCTTCGACTCACTCAAAAAGCTGGCACTATATACGCTAAAAAGACACCGATTCAGAAAAGGATCATCATTTCTAAACTATTCCAAGATTTCCACTACAAGGACGGAATTCTATCTGTTAATTACACTAAATTCGCGCGAGCAATCGCTGATAACGTTATAGAAACTCATAAAATCATAGGAGGTAAATATGAGTAACCAAACTAATAATAATGAATCAAATAACAGGGGTGAGGAGGAACAGGAAGTGCTTCTGCGTTCTATATGGCTGGGGCGGCAGGATTCGAACCTGCGAATGCTGGTACCAAAAACCAGTGCCTTACCACTTGGCCACGCCCCATTAATGCATAAGTTGTTATATGCAGTTTAGCGTCTGTGCTGGACGGTTTTTGGTACCAGGTACCATGTTGTCTAATTTGTTGCGGATGAACCGCAACGGGCAGTGCCTTACCACTTGGCCACGCCCCATTAATGCATAAGTTGTTAAATGCAGTTTAGCGTCTGTGCTGGACGGTTTTTGACACCAGGTACCATGTTGTCTAATTTGTTGCGGATGAACCGCAACGGGCAGTGCCTTACCACTTGGCCACGCCCCATTAATGCATAAGTTGTTAAATGCAGTTTAGCGTCTGTGCTGGACCGGCCACGACCAATTATCAGCAAGAATACGACTAAATAACAGATTGATTCTACACTAAGAAGCGTGATTTCTCAAGCCACGTATGGCTTCATTTGCCCGCCGTATGTTGTTTGCTACACCGTGGAACACTACAAAACTTTCTGGTGTCCACAGGCGTGGGGCCGTCTCTGAGGCGTCGCGTCGTGCGCCAAAGCTTGGCATTGTTGCCTGATGGCGTTCTAGCAAAGTTTTTCCCTGATCTGGGCCGTCGACAATTGAGAGTACGGACAGCACTGAAAAACGCCTACCTCTGAGCGGCAGTTCAACCGCAAGAACATTATATTGATGCGGTTGCTCATAGCGTGTTCGCGTGATGTTGCTGTGGCCGATTCCGGGGACAAGTCGATCAGCTAGGCGTTGTCGAGCGTAGTGACTCGTAATTGTGTGTACATCTTCATCGAAAGCTAGAGCGGAAATGTCAGATTGTTCCATGGCGTCACGATGCGTTAAAGAAGTTAGATCATGCTCGCCGCTTTCGAAGGCATCATGACTGATGAGTCCATATTGTTCCGGGTGCTTAAAGTCGTTGCCACGGTCGCCACGATGTACGCCTGATGGCTGAAGAGTATCACTCATTTTACTTCCTTATAGATTTATTAGCTTAAACTCTACTTTGCGCCTTTCATGTTGTTGTTGTCAAGCAGTTTATTGTTGATTAAACATAAGGAGTATAATAAGGCCAATGCGAGTTATTGAACCACGGCTACATCCACCTAAGAACAAGCCAAAGCGCCAGAGCCGTTTGTCTGAAAACCAAAGAAAAGCACTATTCATAACGGCTCTTGTATTCATTTCTCTTGGGTTTCTGACTTGGTTAACAGATCGGCATCCAGAATTATCTATATGGTCTACGATTACAGGGCAAAGTCACGAAACTGCTGCGCAAACGACGCAAGAGCCAAAGACTATCCAGAACTTTACTGCAGAACAGTTTAAGTCGTTGTACGGCACTTTCGCCTACCCGAACATCCAAGAGATTACAACCCCACCGGCAATTACTGCTAGCCCAGCTGCAGATAGACGCATCCGAGAACTCGCCGAGAAACGTGGTTATACTTTAAGAAGCGTACCAGTTGCGCCAATTAGCAAAGTTGATGAGCCTAATCTTGAAGGCGATGATTTACTGCAACCATTGGCGCTAAGCGCCTGGCAAGATCTCAAAGCGGCAGCCGCTAAGGACAAGGTCCCGCTCCGTTTATTGTCTGCGTACCGACCGATCAATTACCAACGTGATTTGTTTAGTCAACGTTTAAGTGTGGCTGGTGCGTATGTAGTTGATATAGGTAACGGCTTAGCGGACGACAAAGTGACCCAAGTGCTGAGCATGACAGCTCCTCCTGGGTATTCCAGACACCACACTGGCTACACTATTGACTTGGCCTGCTACCCGAATGGAGGCTTTATGGAATTCGCCAAGAGCAGCTGCTATACATGGTTGAGTAAAGACAATTATCGAGTCGCCAAAGAGCACGGCTGGATACCAAGTTATCCTGAAGGTGCCGACAAGCAAGGCCCAGAGCCAGAACCATGGGAGTATGTATGGGTGGGACGTGATGCGGTGATTCGCTAACTACTTGTAGTCTGGAGCTGGCGGCAGGCCAAAAAACGCTTCCATACTTTGGCCTGTACGTTCAATTTCTTGAGCCAAATCAGGACCGACGTAACGTAAGTGCCACGGTTCAAAGCTAAAACCGACTTCTGATTCCATGTTTTTCTTGTAGCGAATAATGAAACCATAACGGCTGGCATTTTGACTAACCCACTTGCCTTCACGAGTTGTCGCAAAACATTCTTCAAGTTGGCACTTGCCGTTTGCCTGTCCTACATCAACCGCTAAGCCAGTTTGGTGCTCACTGTGCCCTGGCTTGGCGCTATAGCGATTTGCGGCGGCTTCACCATCTTGACTGACGAAGTTCTGATAAACGGAACGCTGATAGTCGAACGAGCGGTATCCGCTCACGAGTGTCAGGTCGACTCCATCTTGTTTTGCGCCAGCGAACATTTTTTCTAAAGCTGTAGCGGCTTCATCACGGACTAACATTTCGCCCCCACCTCGCAATGCAACGTCTGGAGTTCTTAGCATCTTGGGCGAATATGAACTAGGCAATGGCCGCTGTTTGTTGACGACAACCCATAGGCTGCTTGGCGATGAAGTTGAGTACTTGGTTTTATCAAATGATAACTGTGCTGTGGTATTGGTTTCTGTGGATGGGGTCGCGACGGGCTGTGTACGCAAGACAAAGACGATGATTAGTAGACTAAGTGCAACAATGATCAAAATTAGTTTTTTTGGCATCAATGATCAGTATAACAGCTTGCGCTCCCCTGTTGTTTGTTTTAGAGTAGACGGTAATGCCAAGAAGCAAACAACAAAAACCCGAGGATTACATTCGGCCACTCTTTATCAATGGGATGCAAGGTCGTGTCTTGCGTATGCCGCCGCCTAAGGGTAAAAGCCGAGAGCTTCTGTTTGTTTATGGTCACCATTCCAGCCTGGAACGCTGGTGGGGTGTAATGCAAGATCTCAATCAATACGGTGGTGTTACTATGCCAGATTTGCCAGGATTTGGTGGCATGGATAGCTTCTATAAGATTGGTGAAGAGCCAACACTCGACAACATGGCTGACTACCTAGCCTCGTTTATTAAGCTGTTTTACAAGCGCCGCCGCGTGACCATTGCCGGTTTATCCTTCGGTTTTGTAGTTGTCACTCGCATGTTGCAGCGCTATCCAGAACTGGCAAAAAAGGTAGATTTGTTGGTTAGTGTGGTTGGCTTTGCGCACCAGGATGATTTTATTTTTACCAAGCCCCGCTATTACACGTATCTTACAATGAGTCGAGTTTGTGAAGGGCGCATCGCTTCCAAGATATTTAGAGTAGCTTTGCTAAACAAGTATGTGCTAAAGGCTGTGTATGCCAAGACACGAAACGCCAAGCAAAAATTTGAAGATCAGTCTGGTGAAATGTTCCATGAAACTATGCGTAACGAGATAAAACTATGGCAAATAAACGATGTTCGCACGCGTTGCTCAACTGCTCGACAATTTTTGACACTCAACAACTGCCATCAGCAGGTCAATCTACCGGTTGTTCATATTTCAGTAGCCGGCGACCGCTATTTTGACAACCATCTTGTGGAGCAACATATGCGCATTATTTTTACTGATTTCACTGATATTCCATCAAATATGAAAACACATGCACCGAGTATTATCGCTGATAAAAAATCGGCCGCTCCTCTGTTCCCACGCGCGTTGCGCAAAATGCTTTCGACGCAGTAAAGTGGTATACTGACTACAAGATGAAAATTGGATTAGTCTGTCCATATCATATATTCCGTGGTGGCGGCGTTCAGGAGTGTGTATTCGCGCTGCAGCGTGAATTAGTAGCGCGTGGTCACGAAGCCAAAATTATTACGCCCTTACCGCGTGATACGAATGGGCATAGTTCTGACGATGATTCAATTGTTTTTGTTGGTACTTCGGCTAATGTCAAATCACCTTTCCATACCACTGCCCAAGTATCGGTAGCGCTTGATCAACGATCTATGAGTGAAATGCTGGAACGTGAGCAGTTTGATGTGCTGCATTTTCATGAGCCCTGGGTGCCAATTATGAGCCGACAGCTTTTGACACAATCTGACACGGTTAACGTCGCAACCTTCCATGCCAAATTACCAGAAACAGTCATGTCTAAGACAATTGAGAAAGTTATTACTCCGTACACAAAATCAGTACTAAAGTATCTAGACTCGTTTACAGCTGTCTCCAACGCGGCTGCTCAATATGTTAAGACCATAACTGATGAGCCGATAACAATCGTTCCTAATGGTATCGATCTAACACGCTATACCAATGTGCCTGCTAAAAACGTTGGTCGTAACCCACATTTGCTCTACGTTGGACGACTCGAGAAAAGAAAAGGTGTTAAGTATTTGCTGCTGGCATTTGCTCTATTTTCTGAAAAATTCCCTCGCGCTCAGCTTCATATTGCTGGCGATGGTCCTGACCGTGAAAAATTAGAACAATTAGTGGCAGAAGAGAAGATTATGAATGTCACGTTCCACGGCTTTGTATCTGATAAGCAAAAGCAAAAACTGTTTAATGCAACTGATCTGTTCTGTTCACCGGCATTATACGGAGAGAGTTTTGGCATTGTTCTTTTAGAAGCTATGGCCAAAGGAATCGTTACCGTGGCTGGTGATAATCCAGGTTACGCTGATGTCATGCAAGGGCGTGGTGCACTTTCGTTAGTAAATCCAGAAGACACATCGCAGTTTGCCAAGCGCCTTGAGTTGTTATTGACTGATGAAGAAACGCGCGCCTTGTGGCGAGAATGGGCACTCGACTATGTTCAACAGTTTGATTATCCAAATGTGGTAGACCAATACGTACAGGTATATAAACAGGCACTCAAACACAAGCAGTATGTCCGCAAAATCTAAACTAACTATTGGCTATGTGCTCGACGACAGCATCGATAGCACCGATGGTGTACAACAGTACGTTAAGACAGTTTCAGACTGGATGATGCGTGAAGGTCATGACTGTCACTTTATTGTTGGCCACAGTGATAGTGAGGCCGATAATGTTCACAGCATGAGTCGTGTGGTGAAGCTCAAGTTCAACCATAATAGTGTCGCCACGCCAGTGCCAGCGCGTAGCAAACGTATTCATGCTTTGCTAGCAGCTCAAACCTTTGATGTGCTTCATGTCCAGATGCCGTACAGTCCACTACTTGCCGGCAAAATAATTGCTAACGCGCCACAAAAGACTGCCGTGGTCGGGACGTTCCATATTCTGCCCTACGGTAAACTGAATCGTCATGCCAATACAATTTTGGCACGCACTCTGAGGTCTTCGCTTGGACGATTTGATGATGTAGTTAGTGTTTCGCCGGCTGCCCAGGCCTTTGCTAAAAGCGTCTATGGTGTTAACTCAGATGTAGTGCCTAACGCCGTCGATACTGCTAAGTTTGTAACCAAGCGCTCGCTAAAGGCTGAAAAGCGACCCGCTCGCATTGTTTTCTTAGGCCGACTAGTAGAAAGAAAAGGTGTCCGTGAGTTGTTGGCTGCATTAGTGGCTCTTCAGACGAGTCATCCACAAGTTGCTTCACAGATAGAATGTATTATTGCTGGTAGTGGCAAGCTAGAGATATCGCTTAAAAATTACGCTAAACGTCATAAGATTGATCATATCGTGCACTTCACCGGCTTTGTTCCAGAAGAAGATAAGCCACAGTTACTAGCAAGCGCAGATGTAGCTGTCTTCCCTGCGCTTGGTGGTGAAAGCTTTGGTATTGTACTAATCGAAGCAATGGCCGCAGGTGCACGCGTCGTAATTGGCGGCGATAACCCAGGCTATCGTAGTGTACTCGGTGAGCGCAAGGAGTTACTAGTAGATGCTCGTAATACGCAGGCGTTTGCGGCTGCGTTACTTAAGCTACTTACAGACAATAAGCTGCGCGAGGATGTGCATCGCTGGCAACAGCGCACGATTCGTCAGTATGATATAGCGCAGGTTGGACCAAAACTGTTATCATGTTATCAATCAGCGATTCAAAAACGTAAGAAAGGCTAGTCTCATGAAGCTCTTTACCAAAAACAGTGGTGTCACCATCAACATTTCGAGTCAGGCAATTGTCCGTGCAGTAGCTATCACTGCACTTTCATTGATTGGCTTGCAATTCATTAGTCAGATTAGTTCACAATTACAGCTTATCTTTACGGCTGCTTTCCTAGCATTAGCGCTAAATCCTGCTGTAGCGTGGGTTGCGGCGCGTCTAAAGAGCAAGAGCCGTACCAGCGCTACGGGAATTTCATTTGTACTGGTTATTTTGGCTCTCGGAACATTTGCTTTCTTTGTGGTGCCACCTATAGTGACGCAATTAATAGATTTTCTCAAAGACATACCTTCAACTGTTAGCTCTGTAACTAGTCAGGATTCACCAGTAGGCAACTTTATTAGACGTTATGGTTTAGAAGCAGAAATTGAGGCGATGAGTCAGAACTTGCGTGATCAGTTCTCAGAACTGCCGAGCACAGTTGTCAGCACGGCAAGTTGGGTTGGGGGCACCCTAATATCTGCAATTACCGTGCTAGTTCTGTCATTTATGATGCTTGTTGAAGGTCCTCGATGGTTCGAACGTATCTGGGCTATTCAGCCAAAGGACAAACGAGAACACCGACGTAAAGTTGCACACAAAATGTACCGAGTTATTACGAGTTACGTTAACGGTCAAGTTGTTATCGCTATGATAGCTTCACTGTTTGCTATGGCGGCATTGCTGATTGGTTCAGCAATTACCGGCGCAGAGATAAACGTCGTAGCAATGGGCGGTATTGTGTTCTTATTTGGTCTAATCCCATTGATCGGTAACACTTTGGCAGCAGTAATTGTAGTGTTGGTTTCACTATTCTCCTCCCTAGCTCTAGCAATTGGTATGGGCGTATTCTTCTTGTTTTACCAACAGATCGAAAACGTGACATTGCAGCCATACATTCAGGCTAAAAGTAATCAACTGACGCCATTGATTGTATTTGTGGCAGCACTAATTGGTGCTGGCTTTGGCGGTATTCTTGGTGCTTTTGTAGCCATCCCAATAGCTGGCTGTATTCGTGTCTTAATGGAAGAACACTTTGGTGAGTTCGACCCAGACAAAGAGTCAGATCGACTAGAAGCCGAAGCTCAGAAAAAACTACACAAGAAATAATCTATCTTATTCTTGACCAAATTTGTCCATGCTCGGTATCGCGCACAGCAATGCCTTGTGCTTTGAGGTTATCGCGTAGTTGATCTGACCTTGCCCAATCTTGTGCGTCTCTTGCAGCTTGTCGAGCAGACAAAACGTCCCGAACATCACTTGATATGTTAGGTGTAGCGTCCAGCAGATTGAAGCCAAGCGCGCCGTCAACATCGTTAGCAAAGTTCTCCACGCACGGCTTGCAATAGTGCCCATTACTGATTTGATTCATGAAGTGGTCTATTACAGCAAGTGCTTCTGGAGAGTTTAGATCATCAGCAAGCTTGCTGCAGAATTCGTTAGTATGTTTTTCTCCAGATTCACCACTATCAATAGCAGCGTCTTCCTGCCAGCGCAGTTCCACCGCTTCATACCATCTGAGTAATCGATTTTGCGCAGCATCGAGTGCTTCCCAGCTAAAGTTCATTTGCTTACGGTAGTGTGATTGCAGGATCAGCAGACGAAACGCCATCGGGTCGTAGCCTTTTTCCTGGACGTCTCGTAAAGTGTAGAAATTATTGAGCGACTTGCTCATTTTTTTGCCATCAACAAGCAGATGCTCATTATGGACAAAGTATTTAGCATAACCCGTATCATCAAGCGCGGTACTCTGTGCGATCTCATTCTCATGATGCGGGAAAATCAGATCGATACCGCCAGTGTGGATGTCAAAAGGTCGACCCAGCAGCTTATTGCTCATAGCTGAACATTCAATGTGCCAGCCAGGGCGTCCAGTCAAGTCTTTGTCGTCCAGCTCAAACTTCCAAGACGGCTCACTACCTTTCTGTTTTTTCCAAAGTGCGAAGTCATGAACAGATTCTTTATCATATTCGTCATTATCTATTCGTGATTCACTTGTATTGTTAGTATTGAGCTTAAGTAACTGACCGTACTGTTTACCAGCTGCTCGATATGCCTTGATAGAAAAGTAGACTCCATCATCAGTTATGTAGGCAATGCCGCCTTTGTGCAGCTGCGTAATAAGTGATTGCATCTCATCAATGCTTTCTGTGGCACGAACGAATTCTATTGCATCAACTTGATTGCCTATCGCCTCCATGTCACCAATAAAGATGTCTTCATATTTTCGAGTCAGATTTTGGAGTGCAATAAGTGGATCCGTGTCTGGAAAAAGTTCTGAACTGCGACGAATTGTTTTGTCATCAACATCAGTAAAGTTCATTACATGTTCAACGCTCAGGCCTTGTGCTTGTAGCGTTCGACGCAATACATCGGCAACCACAAATGCCCGTAAATTACCAATGTGTATATTATCGTAGACCGTTGGGCCACAACTATACATCCGTACCGTGCCTGGCGTGATCGTTGTAAAGGCGACCGTGTCTTGTTGTCTGTTGAGTGTATTATGAAGTTTCATCTGTCTGTTCCTGTTTCTGTTGGTTGAGGAGTTCGCAGGCAAGCTTGAGACATTCTGATTTTACTTCGTTGAATGGGCGGCCGTCTTCAACCTTGAAACCACTGGCATATGGATGGCCGCCGCCACCAAAATGTTGGGCCAGCTTTGCACCGATACCGAAACCATAGTTACAGCGGATTTTGGCAGTTACTTTGTCGTTTTTGTAGAGCTTGAAGGCTATAGCGATGGCCGCACCTTCAGTCATACGCATATCATCGATCACCAACATTGAGGGATTGTAGTGTGGGCTGTATTGCTGAATTTCGTCCCACGGAATGGTGACAGAAACGATGCGGTTATCATCATGATATTCCAAACGTTGCAGCAGTTGGCCTTTGTAGCTGAGTAGCTCAGGGCTTTTGCGCATCATGGCACGGCGGTCATGCTCTAGTCTGGCCAAGACTACGCCGTCTTCAACCAGCTCGGCGATAATATGGATACTTCGCGGCGTAGTTCCTTCAGAAACCAGTCCTAGGCTATCAGACATGATCGACACAGCAATCATTTCTTTAGCAGTATCATTAAGCGGCCAGCTGAGCTGATCGGCTAGTTCATAAATAATCTCGCCTGTTGCCACAGCTGGATGGTCACAGCTAACGGTCGCAAAGCTTATTTGCTGCCCCGACTGGTGGTGGTCAAGCACGATGCACGGCTTGCTAGCAATGAGAGACTTAGTACCACTTCGTTCAAGTGTATCAAACAGACCATCGGCGCTCATATCAACAATAATACTTACATCAAACTGTCGTGGCACTTCATTCTCGACTCTGTCCCAGCCTGGTAGGTAGCGTAGATATGACGGCACATCGACACCACAATACAAAACGGGTTCTTTGCCCATGTCATGTAGGATCTGTTCTAAGGCCAAGCTGCTGGCTAGGCTGTCGCCATCAGGATTGTCAGCTTGCATAATCACCACCGTAGTGGCTGAACCGAGAATAGTGGCAATCTGGTCAGTTTCTGGATATTTCATAGTTGACTACAAGTATAGCGATAATTGCACTCAAAGGGTAGTGCGTCCCTCGAGAGCGCGACCCAAAGTGATTTGGTCGGCATACTCCAGATCAACGCCGATTGGTATGCCGCGAGCTAACCGACTTATCTTGACCTTACTGTCCTCGAGTTGTTTTTGGATGTACAACGCGGTGGACTCACCTTCGACACTGGCATTAGTAGCCAGGATGATTTCATCGACTTCATCGTCAGCAATTCTCGCAAGTAACTCAGCAATATGCAGCTGCTCAGGCCCTATGCCATCAATTGGCGAGATTAGACCGCCTAACACATGGTAGGTTCCCTGGTATAAACTTGTCTTCTCTAACGCCAAGATATCAAATGGGTCAGCCACGACTGCTACAAGTTTCTTATTTCGGTTCGGACTGGTGTAGAGTTCTGAAAGCTCCTGGCCAGCATCAACTAGTGCAAATGTTTTCTGGCAGTACGCCACGCCAGCCTGTAGGTCACCTATTGCGCCAACTAACTTGTCGGCTTTTGAATGATCAGCCCTCAGTAAATAATACGCATAGCGCTCCGCTGTACGTGGCCCTACTCCAGGTAACTGCCCCAGAGCGTCAATGGCGTCTTGTAACGCTTGAGGCAACACTTTCATGAAACTAGAGGCCCAGGTTACCGAGGCTACCCATCAGCGGTGCCATCTTCTCTGCAGCTAGCTTTTGACTCTGGCTAATAGCGTCCTTGACAGCTTCCTCAACCCACTTTTCGAGTTGTCCTATGTCGTCTGTGTCAACCATGTCTGGATCAATGTGGATCTTCTTGATTTTCTGTTCACCAGTGATCTCAACTTTAACCGCACCATCACCAGTTTCTACTGTGATAATTTCCTTTTGTAACTGTTTTTGCAGCTTGCGTGCTTGCATGACCATTTTGGCCTGATCGAAACGACTCATAGTATTCTCCCTATCTGTATTACTGCATGTATTATATCAGATTAACGCTGGCTTTGAGTGGTGTAAACTTCCTGCACATCAGGGTTACGCGGCCAGGCTTCAAAGTACTGGTACATGCTATAGCCAGCACTGAATGCGACTAACATACTGACGCAAAGTACCCCAAAACCACGTGCAATTGGGTTGCGTGGGAAAACGGTGAACCACTGCTGAAGCAGTAGAGCTATGCCAGCTGTCGCAGCGACACAAATGAGTGGCAAGACAATTACGAGTGAAACTGGACCGCCTAGTGCAGCTAAGAGTGAACCAATAACTAAGATACCGAGCAATGCCCGAATACGATCTAGCGCTATAGATCGATACATGACAAAGCTACCGAGTCCAAATAGTAAGGTTATAGCTATATTTACATATGGCAAACGGCCTAACCATATTTCTGGGTTGTATGGTGCGCGCACAAATACATAGTATGGTGTTAGGAGAAAGTTACTAGCAGCGTCTTTAGCGACAAACGTCTCTGGTGCGCCGAGCCAGGTTAGTAGTAAACTAGGGTCACGTGCGAAAGCCTGACCAAGAATGCCGATGACAATCAACGTACCAAAAGCTAATGCTGCAGCTAAAGGTTTACGCAGACGTTTGATTTCCTGAACGATTCGTTTTCTTTGCCAAATTGCTGCGGCGAGCAGTAGCCAGACAAAACCTGGCACAAATAACAGAAAAATCGTGACACCGCCAATAAGAAACAAAGTAATCTGTCGCTGGTTGTTACCAACAACACGCAGTCCCGCCCAGATGAGTGCGATACTAAGCAGATACAAAACTGTTGGTGTGGCCATGCGTGAAGTGTGTAAAAACCAGCTAGCGGTTACGAACAAGCCACTGCCAAGCAGGGCGACGCGTGACGTATACCAGGTGCGAATAACTCGGTAGAAAAAGAGTACAGCTATGAGTCCAAATAATGCGCTGATACCGCGACTGACTAGCAAGCTATCCATTCCAATTATGTTGGCAAACAGTTGCAGTACCTTGTGTGGCAAAAAAAGTGGATTATCGATTAACTGCACAAATGTACGAGCAGAATCTCGCGCTGCTTCCTCGCTGGGACTAGCATAGGGTGCTAATTTATAAAGCTGAAACAATAGTACACTGGTGGCAGCAGCCAGTGCAGCACCATAAATTAGGTACTGCTGCCACTTCTGACCGACATACGTTAACACTCGATTTTTCATTGCTATAAGTATACCATTATCCTTACGCTAATCAGCAAAAGGCTGGCTGTGCCTGGTGTCCAGTGAGCGGAAACGCTGCTTCTCTTTATCAAAGTATAGCTCAACATTACCAGTCGGACCATTACGATGCTTTTTGATCATAATGTCGACGATACCCTTGCGTTCCGAATCAGGATTATAGTAATCCTCGCGGTAAATAAATGCTACCACGTCGGCATCCTGCTCGATAGAACCAGATTCACGAAGGTCAGATAGTTGCGGATGAGGCGGCGAGCGGCTTTCGACAGAACGGCTCAACTGACTGAGTGCGATCAGTGGCACGTTCAGCTCACGAGCAATACCTTTGAGTCCACGTGAGATTTCTGATATTTCTTGCACACGGTTGCCGTCACCGCCAAAGCGAGCGCCACCACTCATCAGTTGCAAGTAGTCAACGACAATTAAGCCAAGCGGCCGCTGGTGCGCCTCGCGACGAGCTTTCGTGCGCAAGTCACTAACGGTAATGCCTGGTGTGTCATCTATGTAGATCGGTGCTTCACCGAGAGCTCCCATAGCATGGCCGATTTTCTCGAAGTCGCTATCGGTCAAATTACCAGTCCGGAGTGCCCATGCATCAACGCCAGATTCCATAGCTAACAAACGGTCAACTAGCTGTTCTTTACTCATTTCTAGACTAAAGAATAGAACTGATTGATGTGACTTGAGAGCAACATTGTGCGCTAAGTTCAAAACCAATGCCGTTTTACCCATCGATGGACGCGCTGCTAGTATAAATAGGTCAGAAGGCTGCAAGCCGGCCAGCATGTTATCGAGGTCTTTAAAGCCCGTTGGTACGCCACGAATGCGACCTTTGTCTTTGTGCAGTTCATCGAGCCTTTCAAAACTTTCTGATAAGATTGACTCCAAACTCCAGATGTCTTGCTTGACGTGCTTTTGGCTAACTTCAAAGAAACGCGCCTCGGCTTCTTCGACCAATTCCTGAAGAGTGGTTTTTTCGTTAAAGCCCATTCCTACAATGTCTTGCGAAGCCGTAATGAGTCGACGGCGCATAGCTTTTTGGGCAACAATTTCTGCATATTGCTCAGCGTGGGCAGCAGTCGGTACAAAGTTAGTAAGTTCTGTCAGATAGGCAGCGCCACCAACTGTTTCCAAGAAACCGGCGCCTTTAAGTTGATCAGATAATGTGAGGACATCAATTGGGCGTCGCTGTTCATACAAATGACTGATGGCTTCATAAATATGACGATGCCGCTCGTCATAAAAGTCAATTGCACCAACAATATCGGCCACTTTAACAACCGCGTCACTGTCTATCAGTATGGCGCCGAGTAAGCTTGCTTCTGCCTCAATATTTTGCGGTGGAACTTTTGGATCCATCGTTTTCCCCTATCTCTGTTCTCACCCTTGATGCTATTCTAGCACTTCAGCTGCGCCGAAAATATTGCTTATGGCATCTACTGCAGGATTTGTTGGTTTTTTTGGTGCTGACTGGATAACTGGAGGCATCTTTGTCGGCTTGCTTGAACTGTCGATCGTTGCATCAACTCTGGTGATCAGTTCAACCTGTTGCCCGCACTGCTCGCTAATCACGTCATGGATAAGGGTTTTATTCTTTTGATCACTAATCTTTTTTTGGTGGAAACCGTAGCGGAAGGTCAAGGTTAATGTGTTGTCTGTCGTTTCTGCCTGAGCAATGCGTAGGATGCCGTAAAGTGTATTATATTTCTTCTTGATGATTTCGAGACAGGCTTCCCACGAGAAGTCAGCATCAGAAGCAGATTTGGTAACATCGGGCTTTGGTTCGGTATGAGTTACGGCAACCGCGGCTTGTTTTTTTACTGCTTCGACGGTCTTACGTTTGGCTGGGATTACAATCGTCGGATTATGCACGGCCGCTTCTTGAGGCTTGGTTGACTCATGAGGCACCGTGTCCACTTTGCTCTGCGCAAAGTACATATCAAGAAGCACTAGTTCTAGTTTGGCATATGGATCATGCGCAGATTCAACTTCTAACAGGGATTGTAGAGTAGTGAGTGTATCATGGGGTGTTAGTATAGACTTGTTTTCTAGCAGTTGGTTGCGCAGTGCGGCACTCAGCTGATGTGCTATTGTCTTGGCATTGTAGCCCTTATCTTGCAGTGACTTAATGATTTCAAAAACTTTAGCAGCGCTGTCGCTCGTGGCTGTCAATAGCTCCTGGATGACTTTTGCGGGTGGCACGCCAAGTAATGAACGTACGTCATCAGCTGTAACTGCCTCGCTTTGTTGGGTTACTTGATCGAGTAGGCTGATACTATCACGGAAACTGCCCTGTCCATGCTGGGCAATTAGTTCCAAAGCTTCGTCTGACACGGCGGCTTTCTCGGATTTTGCAATTTTTTTGAGATGTCCAACGACCTTTTTCTGTTCGATCGGCTTAAAACTATGGCGCTGGGTACGGCTGATGATCGTTTGTGGCAGTTTATGAGCTTCTGTAGTGGCCAGAATGAAGATAACGTGAGCTGGTGGTTCTTCGAGTGTTTTTAGCAGCGCATTGAAGGCCTCACGCGTCAGCATGTGTACCTCATCGATGATGTACACCTTGTATTTACCAGCAACCGGTGCAATGTTAACGCGATCTCGCAAGTCACGCATCTCGTCAATTCGCCGGTTAGAGGCGGCATCTATCTCAATGATATCGACATGTGTCTGGCTTTCGTCGTACGGAAATTGATTGACTTCATGGGCTAAAATTCGCGCAATGCTGGTTTTGCCCACCCCGTGAGGCCCCGTAAATAAGTAGGCATGGCTGATGGTTCCATTCTTGAGCGAGTTTTCGAGGGTACTTGTAATATGCTCTTGTCCGACCACTTCAGACAAGCTCTTAGAACGGTACTTCCTGTAGAGCGCTTTCCCCATATACCAATTGATTATAGCCGCTAGCAGTACGATTGCAGAGTGTATTAATTACTATGGTCTACGATTAGATGGACGCATCTTTGGTGTTGGCCGAGTATTTTGTTTTGGCTGACGTCTTTGCTCGCGTTCATGCCATGCGTTCTTAACGTATCGATGTGAAGATTCGGCTGCTGGCTTCAATCCGCCACCAAAAGCAACCCAGCCACCCGTGTTCAGTATTTCTGAGTCTGTTGCGTTGCCAAGGGCGCTAAGGCCAAGTGCAGTCATAAAGGCAAACATCATGTCTCTTCCTTGTGGGTCAGTATGCGGTTCAGCACCAACGTGTTCCAGATAGATATTGCTACATGCGTTGATGACATTTACGCCTATAATTGTTGCAATGATTGGTTCTGGTGCAACTTCTTCTACCCAGGCATAGTAGCCAACCATGGCGACTGCAATTTTGTCGGCCACAGCATCAAACTTAGCGCCAAATTCGCTGGAATGGTAGCGACGCGCCACTATTCCATCGATGACATCCATTACTCTTCCACCACCAAACCACAAAACACCACTCAGCTCATCAATGTTCACGGCACCATAGGCGCTCATAGTGAGGCCCGCTGCGGTCGCAGCATTAGCGACAGAAAAAACATCTTCTTTTGATGGTGGCATAATGCCCGAGTATACCAGTAATAAAGCCGCCTACCATGAGCGGCTTCTAACTTCTATCTTCTAAATTCTGTATTCTGTATGCTACAGAGCTGCTTCAAGCGCGGCCCACTCGGCGCCGTCTTCTTCTGGAACGTTAACACTCACCTGATCACCAGGCTTAGCCTTGAAGTATGTAACACTAGCGAGGAGCACACGGTATTCACGGTCAGCTACTTTTACAAAATAGTGGCCTTCTTTTTGCTCGAGTACGCCAACCAGTTGCTTGCGTGGAATTGGGCCAATTTGCTTGTACATAAATGCGCCATCATCGGCGATTGTAAGTTTAAGGATGTCCCCTTGAACCAGTTTTGACTTAGAGGCGTAGTTGGCAGGTACAGGATAAATCTTGCCATCAGAGCCAACCATGTTTTGACCGTCAAAGACACCTTCGATTACCTTACCTAAGTTGTCGTCAACGAGAGAAGTAGTAGCATTTGGGTCGTCGCCAACAACACTGACAAGCAATTCCTTGGCAGCAGCAAGACTGGTCTCGGCTTCAGCAATGAGTGCTCTAAGCCGTTTGATTTGTTTCTCTGGTAGGTCTGGCATGGTTTTGGTCTCTCTTTTTACCAATAAGTGTCTATTGGATACACTTACCCTCAAGCTAACATGATTACTAGTTCAAGTCAAAACTATATCAAGTTTTCTGTGGATAAAAAAGGGCCCTCCGGCATGACCAGTGGGCTCTTTTGGTGAGAACAATGCTTAGGCGAGTTCGACAGTTGCGCCAGCTTCTTCCAAAGTTTTCTTAGCGTTTTCTGCGTCTTCTTTCTTAGCCTTTTCAAGAACTGGCTTAGGAGCGCCATCAACAACTGCTTTAGCTTCACCAAGACCGAGGCCGGTGATGTCTTTAACAGCTTTGATAACAGCTACCTTTTGAGCGCCCGCATCTTTCAAGATAACGTCGTATTCGCTCTTCTCTTCTGCTGCACCAGCGTCAGCGTCGCCACCAGCCGGAGCTGCTACTGCAACTGCTGCAGCTGCAGGTTCGATGCCGTATTCATCCTTGAGGATGGTGGCAAGTTCGTTTACTTCTAGAACGCTCAGGTTAACGAGCTGTTCTGCAAATTTCTTTAGATCTGCCATTAGATTGTCCCTTTCGATTAGTTTCCGGCCTTAGCAGCAACTGCGTCTAGTAGACCATGCAGGTTGCCTTTGAGACCACTCATTACATTGTTAACTGGGCTATTGAGGGTATTGATAATACCAGCAATAAGCTCGTTCTTGCTTGGCAGCATTGCCAAGGCTTTGACTTCATCAGCAGTCATGAAGATTCCTTCAGCGCTGATTGCACCAACAAACGTTAATGTTGGCTGTTTCTTCGCGAACGTAGCAATGGTTTTTGCTGGTGCGACTTCATCGTTAGGATTGAAGGCGTACAGCAGCATTCCTTTGAGTTCGCTAACATCAGTGTCTTTGAAGGTGTCGCTACTTTGTAATGCTTTGATGACAAGGCGGTTTTTAATCACCTTCATGGTTGTACCGTTTTCGCGGCCATCACGGCGGAGGCTTTGCATTGCCTTCACTGGAGTGCCTTGGTAAGCGGTGACCACAGTCATCTTAGAATTACTTAGTAGGTCAGCAAGTTCAGAGACAACTTCGTTCTTCTTTGCTTTTGTTAAAGCCATACGTGGTTACTCCGTTTATTTATATCGACCTGTTTTTAAGGAGCGTTACCGACTAAAAAAGTCCTTGAGCGTAATGCCAAAGACTCTTTACTCGAATACAAAATAAGATTTTGTGCCTCGGCGACATTATTAAGGACTTTTGCAAGTTCCCGTCGCTGTCTTTGGTAACTGCGTGCTATTCTATCAAATAACAGGGTGAGGGTCAACAGATTACTTGGATGCGGCAACTTGTTGGACATATTGCTTTAAGACATCATAGTACTGGTTAAGCGATGACTCACTGATCCACTCATTGTCACTGTGGGCACCACCACCTATTGGACGCATGATTATTGTTGGGATGTGCTTTCGTGCAAAGAAACGACCATCACTGGCACCAAGTGAGAGACGGCTCTTAATCGACTGATCAGTTGTTTTAGCTGCGATATCAGAAAATGCCTTAACAAGTGGGTGCTCCAAATCTGTATGCATAGGTTCTATGAACACTGGCATCTCTATTTCACAGTCATACTGAACGGCAATTTTCTGAAGCTGGGCGTGGACTGCTTCATAATCTGACATGCTCATAAAGCGGATATCCAGACTAACATAGGCTGTTTCTGGAATCTGATTCATAGCTGTATCGGCAGTCATTTGCGTAATTGCAACAGTGACGCCATCTGGCTTGCCGGTATCGAGCTTCTGCATCTCATGCACAGCATTGATGACTTTTTGACTGGCGTTATCACCTTCCCATGGTCGTGAGCCATGCGCTGTTATGCCTTTTGCAGTGACTACAGCAAGACAGGCACCCTTGGCGCGCTCCTCAATTTCCCAGTTATCGCCACCATCAGGGAGTACACAGACATCTGTTTGGTAGTCTTGGTCAAGTACATAGCGTACACCGTCTTGACCGCCAATTTCTTCATCGCTGGTTAGCATTAGTGCAAAATTGTATGTTTGTGAGTCATTGGTAAGTTCATCGAGTAACTTCAGATAACAAGCGACAGCAAACTTCATGTCGTACACACCGCGGCCATACAACTTGTCGCCATCAGCCACTAATCTATACAGGTCATCTCGTGCTTTAACGACGTCAATATGAGCCTGTAAGGTTACAGTGGGTTTCTCAGACATACGGCTACGAACCACAAGACTTGGGAAATCGTTACTAACATATTCGGTAGTGTGATATCCACGTTGGTCTGCAAAATATTTAACAAAACTCAACAGTTCAGCGGTGGCATCATACTGACCGCTCTCTGTTTGGAAAGCAACTAGATCGGCAAGTAAGTCACGGAGTGATAGTTGTTTTGGCATGGAAGGTATTGTATCAATTCTTGGCTTTTTAACGGGCATTTCTGAGCAAATAAGCAGCAAACGATCGTAATCGGTCTTGTGTACCGTCGCGTAAGACATCGGCTTCGCTAGTGTTAGGTCGCTGACTAGCAGCATCGGCGCGCGCGATCATCCACTGTGCGGGCGTGCCCAGGCCAGTATAGTAGTAGCCATGCAAACTAGGTAGACCTTGCTCATCACGATGCTTCGCCATGGCCTGTTCGGTCGTGTCGTACGGAGACAAGCTTTTGTGTAAGTTACGTAGCGTGTTTTTACTAAGTCTGTCTGGGTTGCCATCTTGTGCAAGTCGAATAATATCTCTGAATTGATTCCAGACTGTCGTTTTATTGCCCATACCATCTGTAACGACGGCTTCTGCGCCGTCATACGCAATGGCTATGCTGTTTTGATGGGCATTTTCGAGCTGGCGTACGGCGTACTCTGTTTTGTCATATGATGGACCAAACAGTCCCGGGAAATCAGTATGCAGTTCTGCTAAGCCTTGCTCGCCTAATGCAGCAACTTTCTCGAACCGATCAACTAAAGCACGTACCAGATCGCTGTAGGCAATCAAAGTCGGCAAACGCATAGCGCTTGTGTCCTTGACGCACAGTTCTAGACGACCAGGGTGATCCAGATTATCTGGCGAAGGCGGGTCGTAACGATTACGAACATCTGCGTGTGAGCCAATGTGTCGTGATGGACTCGTAATCAAGCCATCTCGCATCTGTTGGTGGGCGTGCAACAATGCCTCTTCTAAATTGTCGTGAACAACGCGCACACCAACACCGCCGTTGGCTGATGCTGTGTAACGTGTCAGGTAACGAACTGATTGTGGTTGCCGACCATCATAAGCCAGCAGTTCATCAGCGCCAAGCTGCTCACCCATTCGAGGTGTCTTTTCACCATAGGCAAACGGAGCGGCCAGCAACCCAACATTGAGATACGGCGCCAGTGGCCGAATCAGTCGGCTGATGGTAGGTAAATTGCCAACATGAGCATCGTAATGCTCGTGTATCCCGTTGCCAATGAACTTCATGATGTCATCACCCAGGATATTGACCATGGTTTGTACATAAGGATTTGGAGTGGCATCCTGACGAGTAGGCACGGCATGCATGAACGCAGAGGCTGGATCAAAGTACGCGCCATGACCACGGAGGGTATATGACATGTCTTCGATTTTTCTACCAAGTGCTCTGTACGTTCGCTCTGCATCAGTAAATGGGCCTGCGTCAGTTTCATAGGTGGTTCGAAGTAGCTCTGGGTGTTCTTCTTGCTCGATTGTCAGTGGAGTACCGCCGGGATACAGGTCGAAAGGGTTACCTTCCCTGTCGTACGTGTTTAACTCGGCTTCAGCGCCTTGCAAACGTCCAGACCCAACAGCGTATGGCTCTGCTAGCACGGAACTTACTAGTGGCACTGTATCGGCACAATAGATCGCAGTATCTTGCCACTGGTCTTCGCCAGGTCGGTACTTAGGGTGCTTCACACCTATCAGTGTTGCGGTGCCGTTATTGACAACCCATAAACCTGGTGCCGGCCATTCTGCCTCACCGGAGTACGGAACAACCTCACCGTGAGGTATGTACTGCTCGCCTAGTTCTACTGCTTTAGCACTCATAATTTACAGATAACTCCTATCAAAAAAACCGAGCCCCTCGGTAGCTCGGTTGTAAGGTGAATTTTTGGTAACAGCCTTAGCCAAGCTCCTTTGAGCCCTCAAGAATGAGACCAAAAAACACTTTTACATTCATAAGACAGTATTTTAGTACTTTTTCCTCCAGTGTCAAGCAGTTTATGCTATGAGATTGGCCCGCTCAACAGATGGGACACCAGGTATACATGGTGTATCCTGGTCTTCGCCGCTAACGTAATGTATCGCAACTGCCGTATTGACACTGACTTCTGCTATTGCCTGCCGTGATCGATTGTTGCTTTCTATTTCTGTACTTCTTTGTGCTATTCGTTCAAATGTGGTCATGATTCCTCCTCTTGAATTAAAAAACCGAGCATGAAGCCCGGTTATCTGGAGGCTGTGCTAGACGCTTAGTGCGTACGGGCTCCAATACTGAAGCACAGCCTGTTAAGGCCGAGGAGGAGTCGTAGCTTTGCATTCATGTTGAAATTCATGTGTTGATTGTAGCATACGCAAAAACGTTGACAAGCTGCCTCAATGGGCGTACAGTCCGTATCCGTAATGACTAGTTACTCCTACATTATTGCCAAGATCACTGCCTGCGCACACCGCGTAGTGCTTGTGATGCCGCAATAAACCAGGAGTCCTTCCAGTCATTCACTAAATAACAAAGCAAGCAAACAAACCGGACTCCAACAGCAGGAGGCCGGTTTTTTTAAAGGAAATACAATGGAATCACCATACTTCAATCTCAGCGATTCAGAACAAACTGTCATGACACATGAGATGGCAGTGGTGATTGCATTGTCAGAAGTTAACGCGCCTGTGGTTGCAGGTAGCTGAAATCGGCGTAAAATGAATGACGGAAATCATATGAGTATTGCAGAAACCCAGTCACCAGAACAAGCACCTCGGACCATTGCTGATGGTGTAGAGCTCGCAGGCTTGTTATACCTAGATCCTGAAGTTGTCGTTAAAGAGATGCAATTAGTTGGAGTCCATGTTTTGTACGATGAAACCACACACGCAACTGGTATTGAAAGGGTCTTTGCTATTCTTGATCATATAGGGCCGTTGCAAAGTCTGGTATCGGTGTATATGAACGAGGAAGAAGCTGTCTTTCATGACAGAGAACTTAACCCACGGCCTACCCAAGGTTCTTGAGTTTATACTGCGTGTAGCGTTCAGCTGCCAGTCTAGATAGCTCTTCATCCTCGCCTTTATTCACAAAAATCATAGCATCGGCCATTAGTGGATGAACTTGGGCGAGCTTTTCATGCATTTCTTGCACGAGTTTTCTATAACCAGGGTGACCTTGTGGTGAAGTTCGTAGTTCATGCAGATGGAATGCTTCACGGGCATTGTAGGTCATCTTGCAGCGCATACGGTGCCCCAACAGCGTGGCATACTGAGCTTCTAGCTCATAGCCTGCAGCCTGCAGTTTACTGTGTAGTTCGAGTGAGAGATCAAAACAGCGTTCAAAGTCATCACTCAGGCCGGCTTCCTCCACTAATGCCGGTACTTCATAGCCATAGCGTGGTGTCAGTTGTTGCCAGTTCATGTCATCAACCATGCGATGTCTTTGGATGTCACGGAAAATACCGTAATCACACAACAAATCCCAACTATAGTGTGGTTTTTCGAAAGCACGTCCTGGTTTGTGACGCCTGTTCAATCTTTCGCCAATGGCAGTCTTGAATGCTTGATGCTTCTTGTTATAGTCCCAGCCTTCTACTTCGGCACGGATTTCTTGTAGCGGTAAGCTGCTATGTTCGTAGAGGATATCGGCCACGATGTCGATTTCGTTGCGTGGCCAAAAATCTGTTAAGGTCACGGCATCTGTTGGTGTGCTATAAGAAGCGGGTAGCTCAGCTTTAGCTAGTTTTTGCACGGCTGAAAAGGTGTTGGCACGGTACGCAATGGCTGCTCCACCTCGGTCTGGCCGGTCGGCACGTTCCAAAAATGTTGGTATAACTTTACGGGCTTCTCTGAGAATATCTTGGCCGGCCTGCCGAGCCTCAGGCAAATCGTCACTCAATAAATGCATAATTAGCGACTCAACGGCCTGACCAGATGCGTAAATACCGACAGTAGATTGGGTTGCCACAGGTAGTACCGCGCGAATTGCGTCGCAAGCTTGTGCACGTACTGCGCTACGCCAGGCACCGTCACGTTCGTTTTCTGGTGTGGTTGATGTTTTGCTGATGTGATCAGTCAAACCATGGACCATTTTAGAGTAGAGGTTGAATATAGCGTTCATACGTCCGCAGTAGAGGTCTTTGGTGGCTTCGTCAAAGTGACTCGGTACATGGTACTTATAGGAGCCATCGGCTTTCTTTTGATCAAAATAGATATAACGAGTTGATTGTTCCAGGTATGCAGCCAACCTGCCCCACTCCAGCTTTTTTGTAAGTAGATTTGAGGCGTTTTCGACTACCAGGTGCATTCCAACGAGCTGTTGGACCGAATCATCACCATAGGCGGTTATAACACGCTGCAGTAGCTTCTCATCCTTCCCTTGCTTACCTGTAAACTCATCAAGTATCGTTACACGCATATCATCACCGCGCCTGCTAAGACGGGCCATGGCGGCAGCAATGGTCAGTGGACTCAGGGTGTCTTTAAACGCGTACACGTCACCGTTAGCATTGGTAACGGCTTCATCCAGGAATGCCTGTCCCGACACAGTAACCACATAATAGCCGTTATTATCTTTGCTAAGGTAGGGGTTGGTAGCAGTAGTGTGTACTGGTGGTGTAGCCGCTGTATTTTTTGGGACAGTACTGAGCAAAGGCTTTATGTTTTTCCAGAGTTTACTATGTACATCTTCAATGCTGAGTAGCTTCTGGCCCTTAATACAGTCAACTGTTGTGTAGTCTTTAGGGAACAAGCTGCTCATCTCATCAAAAACTTCGACTGATTTGCGCAAGTGGTCAATGTCAGCCTCGTGAATATCGCGCTGACTTTCGGTATATTGTCGCTTCGGCTTTTTATCAACTAGCTGCTGTGCAATATCGGCCGGAACGCGCAGAATAAAGTTCATATCTGGTCGTGGCACTCCCAACATTTGATGTTCGAGTGTATCTAACCAGATAAAATAGCCACGCCGTTCTTCTGCGTGCTGCAGTTTAGCGCCCTGGTGCGCCATGCTTGATCCTGTAAACCGATTAGCTAAGACTATCTTGCCATCACTTAGTGCTTGTTGAATCTGTACAGAAGCGTGAAAACGGTCTAAGGCATAGAACAGTGAGCCGGTATAGGCACTTACTTCTGCATTACCGCCGTACTTACCGTTCAGATATTCTCGTACGAAGTAACTTGAAGATTCATCGTACTGCGGGAAGTCGAAGCTTGCTACTTGATAGCCTTCACGCTGTAAGCGTTCTGCGAGCAAACTACACTGTGTTGCTTTACCAGACCCGTCTGAGCCTTCAATGACAATAAACAAGCCCTGGTGCGTGCTAGTGTTAGCTGTCATCGTGCTTTTAAACCTTGTATCTCATCTGGCAGACGACGATTGTCGTTGAAGGCTCGCGGTAGCATCATTTCTGGTGTCCAGTCATTGATGAGCTGATCAAGTTCCGTCCCCGACTGGTACTTGCCACTAAAACCGCCGTCACGACCCTGACCGTAATTACCCTCTACCTCGCCCGTTTCATGAAAGATAATTTGTGCGATACGTTCTCCAACTGGCAAAAGAACAGTTTCATGCTCATTTAAGTTAAAAATTTCTAAAGTCAGGCGGTTTATATAGCCAGGATCAATCCATCCGGCATCAAAACAGACTGCCACACCATTCCTGCCCCAGCTTGAGCGTGCCTTCACTTCAGCAGCCCCAGGTGGCTTTATACCAAAGAACTCATGTGTATGTGCCAGAATTCGTTCACCTGGTTTGAGCGGGATGACTGGGTGATCTGCCGGAATGCCGTCAAGTAGTCTGACGCCATTTTTGCTGCACCAATCTCTGTGAGTTATGGCTTGCTGTGCTTCGCCAAAGTACCGCTTTACATCCTTCTCAGAGAAAGGATTATAGATATAGCCACGATGTGACTGGTTGGTATGGTAGTAATAAAAGCCGAGCGTCACGTCAAGACTGGCATGACTGAGCTGTTGATCATAAAAAGGCGTACACACTATATGTCCGTCACTCAGTGCTGCTCTTATTTGCTTGTTACTATAAACTCCCATGACCCTCCGTCCTGCAGATAGTGTACGTTCCGTCAAATACCTGAGCAAGCATAAGCGCACAAATTACAACCTATTTAATACAACATATCAAAAAACAGCCCCATGTATGGAGCTGTTTTATGGGTATACTTTTTGTTTTATTGGAGTTCGCTGATTGCCACGCGGATGCTTGGACCCATGGCAGTAGTCACATAGACTGCTTTGACGTATGAACCCTTGATTGAGCTTGGTTTTGCAGATTTGATGCTTGCTGCAACTGCTTGAGCGTTCTCAAGTAGTTTAGCGCCGCCAAAGCCCACTTTACCAATGCCCATGTGGACGATACCGGTGCTATCAACACGGAACTCTACACGTCCAGCCTTAGCCTCTGTGACTGCTTTAGCAACATCGTTGGTAACAGTGCCACTCTTTGGGTTAGGCATGAGGCCCTTAGGACCAAGCACACGAGCGTACTTACCTAATTTTGCCATCATCTGAGGAGTTGCAATCAGGACATCAAAGTCCAGTGTGCCTTTATCGAGCAGTTTAATGACTGCTTCTTCACCAGCAATGTCTGCGCCAGCTTTTTTAGCAGCGTCTGCGCCATCAGCGTCAACTAATACGGCAATCTTGACTGTTTTACCAGTTCCAGCCGGCAGAACGACGATATCTCGGATGTTCTGGTCAGCATGACGCGGGTCAACACCAAGGTTAACGTGGAGTTCGACAGTAGCATCAAACTTAACTGGACTGGTTTTGACTGCTAGTTCAAGTGCATCTTTAAGGGAGTACTCTTCATCTGTTTTGATAAGTTTTACTAGTTCGCGGTACTTTTTGCCCTTGCGCTCTAATTGGCTTTTGGCTGGGTTTTGCTTCTGCTTTGGCTTTTCTGCCTTGGCTTCTTCTGATTCGTCAGCTTTGCGAGCCTCTTTGGCCTCTTTTTCTTCAGCTTCTTTGACAGCCTTTGCACTACGCTTGCCAGCTTTGGCAGTCGCTTTTTCGTCTGCTGGCGCTTCTGTTGTTTCGACTACCGCTTCTTCGACACGAGTCTCAGCGGTCTCTTTTACTTCTTCTTTCTTGGTTGTCTTCTTCTTGGCTTCTGCCATTGTGTTCTCCTTTGTGGTGCAAACGGCTTTTGAGGCCTCCCACTCGTTATTAATTAACTATCAGCTGGCAACGTGTCACTAATGCCATATTGTCGACAAAGCTCATCTGCTAGCACATCATCCCCCCGAGCACGAGCATTCCATATCTCACCAACTTTTTCGTCATATCCATCTACGTATGTCATTTCTTTTGTACCGTCTGGGTGATGGGTGATGAAGTAACCGTCTGGACCTTCGGGTGTATGTAGGATTTTAACGTCTCGTGTACCCTCAGGATTTACAACTGTAGCATCCCCGTCAATAATTGTATGAGGATTGAGTGTTTCCAGGTCAACAGTTCCTTGGTATAGCTCGTGTGATGTCATGATGTTTACACTAGTTCCACGCCCATTGAGCGAGCTGTGCCTGCGACCATCTTTTTGACTGCGTCGATGTCGTCTGTGTTCATGTCCTGGGCTTTAACTTCAGCAATTTCTGTTAGCTGCTGATCGTTCAGCTTCTGAGGTAGCTTTTCCATGTTTGGCTTTCCAGAACCCTTTTTAACGCCTAGCTTTTCACGGATAAGCTCATCTGTAGCTGCGTGTACAAAACGAAAGTCCATAGAACGATCGTCGTAGATGGTGATGTGTGCTGTTAGCATACCTTTCAGCTCTTTGGTGGCTTCGTTGAACGGATTGATAAAATCCATCATGTTGACACCATATTGACCGAGGGTGCTGCCAACTGGAGGTGCTGCACTGGCTTTGCCAGCCGGAATACGCATCTTGAGGTTTGCTTTTACTTGTTTGGCTCCTGCCATTGTTTTCTCCTTGAATTGATTGCTCGTGCGGTGAAGCGTCCGCTAACGTGCGTAACTAGATGAGTATACTACACTTCACCCCTGTTGTCTAGGCCTGTTCTTCCTCGACATAATACCACGTAGGCGCATCAGCTTTTACTGGTTTGTTTGGGCACGCATCAGGTAAAATCACGCGTGCGTGTTGTCCGAAGTCAGGGTCCGAGAAGCAGTGAGTTACAGCTAAACTACCACTGCAATGAGCGCAACTGCCTTCCCAGCTGACAGTGTTATGGCGTATAGCGAAACCTCCTACTTGGACTTCTTGTCCTTCTTCAAGAGATGCGATTTCATGCATATTCCTTAGCATTGAGTGCGTTGTTGAGAGCGCTTCTACTGCCGGGCACTGGACTGTTTCACTCATGGCTACACTCGTTTTACTTGGAGGGAGTCGAGTTCGACAGGTGTCTCGCGGCCAAACATGTTGACCAATACTTTGAGTTTGCCTTTGGCAGCATCGATTTCGTTGATTGAACCGTCAAAGCCTTTGAATGGCCCGTCAATGATGTTGACAACTTCACCAAGGTTAAAGTCGATCTTGTGTTTTGGCTCTTCACGGCCCATACGTTTAAGGATCTTATCAATTTCTGCGTCAGAAACTGGCGTTGGTTCAACACCACTACCGACAAAGCCAGTCACGCTCGGTGTATTACGGACGATGTACCAAGCATCTTCACTCAGTTTCATCTGTACCAATACGTAGCCCTGGAAGATTTTCTTTTCAACAACTTTGCGCTTACCGTTTTTAACTTCAATCATCTTTTCTTTTGGTACTAGTACCTGGAAGATCTTGTCGGCCATATCAAGGCTCTCCGCACGCTGTCGAATGCTCTCAGCTACCTTTTCTTCATAACCGCTATAGGTGTGGATAGCGTACCACTGCTTTTGTGAATCGTATCGTTTGCTCATGAATCTAACAGTACCTTTCTAAAGATTTTATCGAGACCATAGTCAGTGAGGGTAATCACCGCACCAAACACGACAGTGAAAATGATAACCGCAGATGTCAGCTTGAGTGACTCGCGGCGGGTTGGCCACGTTACTTGCCTGACCTCTACCCATGCCTCACGGAAGTACTTTGGAATAAAACGACGTCGCTTGTTTAAGAAACGACCGATCTTGTTATTAGGCATTGGCAAGTAGTACTCTTTGCGTGCTACGTCGCTTACTTTAGTCGCACCGCCCTTAGCTGAAGTCGTTGCTTGGCGCAGCTTTCGGGGCTTTTTATCCGCCTTAGCACTCTGTTCTGCAGCCTTTTCTCGCACTGTCTGCGTTCGCTTGATTGGTTGCTTTGCCACCATGTCTCCTTTTCTGGTCTCAGAAATATAAAAAACCTACTATTTGTAGGTCTTGACAAGTCAATAGTACGCCGTTTGTATCTATTGGTCAAGCATTACTCGAGGTTCGGGAAGAAGACTTTAAAGGTCGAGCCTTTGTTGAGTTCGCTCTCTAAATCAAGCTCTGCGTGAATCAATCGCGCCAGTTTCATGGTGACATATAGACCAAGCCCAGTGCCATTGTTCTTACGTGTCCTAAAGTCCTCACTTCTAAAGAATTTGTCATACACTTTTTCTTGATCTGTTTTGCTTATTCCGATACCGGAATCACGCACAAAGAACTCGACCCCGTTATCACGTGGTTTGGCACCAATTGTGACATCGCCCTTTTCAGTATATTTGATGGCGTTGGTTATAAAGTTCTGTAAAACTTCACGAACGTAAAGTTTGGTTGATTTAAGTAGCTCTAGTTTTGGATCAGCCTGAATCAGTAGCTTTAGACCTTTAACCTCTGCTTCTGGCGTGTAGCTTTTGGATAGCTCTGACAATAACTCAACCACATTGATCTGCTCAATTTCCACAGCTAACTTGCCACGATCAGCACGTGACAGCGTCGACAAATCATTAATCAGCCCAGATAAGAAAGTAATTTGGTCATGAGCCTGGTGCAATGCGTCAACTATAGCCTGATCCTTGCTGGCGGCTTTGGAAACGATAAATTCAGCATTGCTGATATTGCCTTCTGCAATTGCGATTGGTGTGCGTAACTCATGGCTGATAACGCTAATGAACTCGTCTCGCTCTTCTTCAAGAGACTTTTCACGCGTAATATCACGGAGCAAAACGACATAGCCTTTCATACCTTCTTGACCATATCCTAATTTAACGGGGGCGATGCTTAGGTACAGGTTGACGGTACTGTTATCGGCATACTGGATGTGATAATCACGAGTCGACGTAGAGGTTGTAGTACTTCTCATTAGGTTGCGAACATCGACTGCCTGGTTGTTTTTGTCATAAAGCACCAAGACAGAATTTAGTGTTTTACCCTGCATTTCACTGTTAAGATCTAGGATGTTGAGGGCAGCACCATTATAAATAAGAATTGTGCCAACTTCATCCGTGGCGATAACACCATCACCCATACTATTTATGAGACTCCGCAGTCGCTCGTGGTCTAACTCTGCAGTACTAGCTTTTGTTTTGATTTCTTCGGCCATGCAGTCATTATGGCATATTTCTTATGCTAGCGCAGTAAAAACGCTTGGCTGGTAGAGGCGCATTTGACGCCTAATTGCAGGAACATCGGCAATATAGGTGCCAACCAGATTCCAAAACTCTCGGCTATGGTTCATGTACTGCGTATGAGCTAGCTCATGAATCAATACGTAATCAACTAAAGCGTCAGGCAGAACCATTAAAAAATAATTGAGCGTCACGTGCTTATTGCTACTACAACTACCCCAGCGTGACTTTAGCTGCCGAATACTCACTGATTCATAGTCTAGCCCCGTCAGCTCCGATAGTTGCTTAAGTCGACTGGGCAGACTAGCTTCGGCCTGCCGCTGCAAGGCTTTTTTACTGCCGCGAACGGCCGCAGCCTGTACAGAATGGTCGTATACAGAACAGCTGACTGGATGATGTACTCGTACTGCAGTGGTGGTCGTACGAACTCGACAACTTATTGAAACGTTATCTGGAATAAACTGCAGAATATGATCACGACCAATCATTTGACCGGGCTCAAGTACCGCTGAACGTGTACTAAGTTCAGTTGTTACCCAAGCTCGCTTTTGCTCCAGAAACGCCAGGCCAGCGCTATATGGCACCCAAGGAGGCAGGGTTATCTTAATAACGCCATCAGGTGTGACTCGTAAGCGCACAGATTTGCTGCCACGACGCTTTGTGACAGTAACAGGGCCGAATTCTTGATGAACATACTCTTTACTAGCCATTAGCGAATGACAATGTTGCGGCGAGACATGTCGACTCTTCCGCCATGGTTGGGGATGAGGTTAACTAGCTCTGGTTTGGTCACATTAGACGAATAATTTTCTGCAGTGACGACACCCATTTCGAACAGTTTTTTCATGACAGCACCCAGCTGAGTGTGGAATGTATGCTTACCGCTTATTACCATGTAATCTTCGTGACGAGGGTTTTGCATCGTACCAATAAACTTATCAAAACCCTCACGACTGTAAGGTTGGGCATATTTATCATTGTTCTTGCGTCGGTCGCGTTTAGATATCCGAGCAAACGCACTGTCGTGATCAATTTGCAGCCATATCATGAGTGGCATAGCTTTGGTCTTACGGGCTACGTCACGGATTGTGCGACGTTGTACTAAACGATGCGCGTTGGTGTCGAATATCACACTGACACCCGCTTGCAGGAATTCTTCTGTCATGTACTCCATCAAATGAGTTACAACTTCGTTTTCTTGCTTATCGTATTTGGCTGATTCAAATAGTTCGTAGCGAATACGGTCACCTTGGACATGGGCTGCGGAAAGTGCCTTACTGAGTTCTGTCGCAAAATATGTTTTGCCGGCGCCAGGAAATCCGTACAACATGATCACTACTGGTTTGGTCAAAACTATTTTACTCATCCATATATGTATAACAGAATCCCTGTTATAAATAAAGATGCCAGAGGTGACAAATGTTGTAAATTCGCGTATCATATCCCTGTCCCGCAGCTTTGCAGCTGGAGCCCGACAAAATGTCGCATCATTGTGCCGGCGCGACAAAAGGGGTCCCCATAAAATCAAAGATTTTGAGGGGGTTGATTTAGGGGAGTAGCTCAGTTGGTAGAGCACCGGTCTCCAAAACCGGGTGTCGCAGGTTCAAGTCCTGTCTCCCCTGCCACATAGAACGTTCAGAAAGTTTCAGCACAGTTGCAAACGGTTCGTTAGGTGTAAAACGAACCGTTTTGCCTTTCATTTGGAGGTTCGATAGCAAGATACTTATAATCTGCCGCTTTTCTTCGTCCGTTGCTACTTCAAAGATTTTATCGCCGTGTTTGAATAGCTGTAACAGATACGCAGACGTGGTGTAGAAGTTTTGATCAGCGTCTTCTAGCCGTGTCAATTGACCGTCTATACGGGCTATTTCTTGGTCATAGCGACCTTTGTTTTCGTTATAATCATCGGGAGTAATACTACCGCTTGTCATTGCGTCAAACGCAACACGGATACGGTGCTTGTAGTCATCACGTTCTGAACGTAGTTTTTTGAGCATATCGTCTTGGAAGCGGTTTTCGGCTTGGTGCGATGACTGTATTTCAGTTTCAAGCCGTTCTATTTCATCTGCTGGTATGTTCTTGAAGGCGTTGAATACCTGCATAAACTGTGCCGTCAGATCGTCCTGCGTAACGTAGGTGATTTTCTTATGTTTCTTACGGGCGTTGGTGCAATGATAGAAGTGATAGGTGTGCTTGTTACCGTTCTGCTGGTTCTTTTCACGGTATTCAGTCGTTACGGCACAGCCACAGTCAGCACAGGTTATCAAGCCACGGTAGATGAACGGTATGCCGATGAACCGCCGTTTGCCTAGTCTGTTGCCGTCTAGCACGTCTTGGACCATATCAAACAGTTCACGACTGACAAGCTGTTGGTAACTATGCACATATTCTTTACCGCCGCCTTTCTTGTCTACAATTATACCGATATAAAACTTATCACGCAGTATGTCGTGGACACGGCTTTTTGATAAATTGACCTTCAATTCTTCGGCTACCTTACGGCGTAGGCTTTCGCAAGAATACGCACCAGTGGCAAACAACGTAAACATACGCTTTACGACTTCGGAATTGAAGTTGTCGGGCAATACAGTCTTGTGCCGTGTATCTAGCGTTACGTTATTGAAGCCAAATGGAGCAACCCACGGTAGTTCGCCACGTTCTAGTTTTGACAGCTTGGTGTTCATACCGTCTTCTTTGATACGTTCAAGCTGTGATTTAGCAAACATTACCTTGAAGTCCCATTGGATAATTTCGTTTGATCGGCTTTCCTGCGACAGCACAAGCCTATCGTCAATGAAGTGCAGTTTTACCTTGTACTTGGTGCGTAGTTCGTCAATCAACACGCTATCACGGAAGTTGCGAGTTATGCGATCAACACGAAATGAAACAATGTCAGTAATCTTATTCTTCTTGGCGAACATAACCATTTCATTGAACTTATTGCGAGCCTTGTATTCGCTGCCCGTTTCACTGATCTTGAAAGTCTTAATGACGTTCAAGCCATTAGTCTTTGCATATTCCCTAGCACGGGGTAGTTGTATTTCTTCAAGTGACAACCCTTCCGTTTCTTGCCTCTTTGTAGACACACGGGCAAAAATGATGGTCTTGTTGCTCATATATCAACCTTGCTGTCTTCTATGAGCTTATAGACATCTTCAACCTTGAATAGGTAGGATTTACCAACTTTGTAGGCGGTGATTTTGCCCGATTTTATCCATCTGTAAATAGTTATTTTGCTGACTTGCAACAGTTCACAAACGTCTTCAATTTTGTAAAACTGGCTATCTTTCATACTTATCATTATATATCATTCCTTATCACTTATCTAAATATCTTTGCAGCTTTACGGGCATAAATTTTTCTAGCTGTTCATCTATCACATCAAAGCTGGCTATCTTGCGTTTGGCGAAGTTTAAGCTGTTAATTTTCCTGTTCAGGTTATACCATTGCTGGTTTGTGAAGTTACCGATATTACGAACATCACGGCTACCAGTTGTTTCCATCAGCGTCTTGTATGCTACTGCTTCCATAATCGTTCCAATCTGCGTCCGTGGGTTTTGTATGGATAGCTCGGTGAGTAATGCTGGTGCTGTTTTGTCTGATAGCGATATAGCAGGATACGTTTCACGGAGGTTGTCTATTTCGTATTTCAGCATAATCTTGGCGGTGCTTTCCCGAAACAGCTCACGAAGCGTCAGATCGCCAGTTTCAATACCTGCGTCTTTGAGCGACTTCTTGATTTGCCGTCTGCCGATATATCGTGCTTCAACACGCACCATTTCAAACGGGCTGGCAAGCGGACTTTCATCAAACAACGACATCTGGCAGTAGTAGTCTTTTTCAAGCAAGCCACCTTCGGTTACTTTGGACTTGGCGTGTTCTTTCAGCTTATCGTAGATACATAAACCCCATTTACGACTGTAAAAGTGCATTGCTTCGCCATTGTTGAGGTATTTTTGACCATCGCTTTTCTTCTGTGCGGTGTAGTTGCACTTTGATATGTCGGTGATAACACCGTGGGCGGTTGAATAGTCTGTGAGTGTGATGTTCTTTGAGTAGTGTATGGTGCTGACAGTAGCGTCTTTTAGCGTATTCGGACCTTTGACGATTACGCCTATATTGTAAAGTTTGCGGTGAAGCTGGACACACAGGTAATCAAGATCGCTTTGGCTAATTTCATTGAAGTTATCATTGTGTATGACCTTTGGTGCAGAAAACTCAACGTTGAGCGTGATTGGCACACCGCCACGCCGCACAGCCTTGATAAGCGTCAGACGGGGCATATAGTTGCCATCAGCCTTTTCTTTGGCAGTGGGGTTACGTTCTACCAAAAATGCCTTCTTCGTGCCGAACTGTATAAACGGCGGTCTGAAAAAGTTAGTTACGTCAGTTGCAAATTGTTTATAGCAACCTTCCATAATTTCAAAATCTTTACGCCAATCTAGCGTTATTAAAACCGTATCTACCATTTTCATTGCTCACTACTTCTTCAAACTTAACTGCTACTGCTTGTTCAATCGTCAAACCGACTTGCCGACTAATTGGGTAATACACATCAATATCCCTACCCATTACCTTGCGTGTCGGATACACAAGCCGATAACCGCCACTTGGTCGGCTAAAAATGCCTACCGAGCCGCAATAGATGGTTTCGTATAGCACGAAGCTGGCAAAGCCAATCAAGCCATTATCCGCTTTGACTGGCACTATCTGAACTTCGCTGATCATCTTCAACATTTACTTCGCCTTTCTGTAACTTTTCAATTACCTTTTCCCGCTGGTCTATTTTGATCAGTAATTTAGTCAGCAAAAGCATAGGGTCGGGCTTTGCGACCTGTGTGTCTTGTTGATTTGGTTGCTTGATCATACACCGATGGTATGAAAAAGCTATTTAGCCTAATTCTGGCTATTTTTTGGACGGAGCAATGTATTTTGGATTGAGCCGCACCGATTTGGTAGTGAGCTTGAATAAGTCTGATATGTTCGTGGACTTTTCAACACGGGCGTTCATCTTTTGGATAATGTCGTATACCTTATTCCAGTCAGTAGGTTTTTGCAGATCAGGCAGATAGTCATACAGACTATCCCAAACGGCATGGAAGTCTTTGAGTTGCCATAGTTCGTGTGGCTTACTAAACATTAGCTTGCAAATAGCTGGTGAGTATTCGGCATTTTTATTGAAGCGTATGGCTTCGTCAGCAAAGAATATGGTGCGGTTTTTAGTGTCATATCTGGCTGGTTCTACGACTTGGGTTACGGTTGGCAATGACCGTTCGCTACTTTCTTCGTAGTCAAAGATAATGTGGCGTAGTTCGGCGACCCGATCCCCAAAATCATCCAGTATGTCATCTAGCTTACGTTCATTTTCTGTTAGTTCGCTGATAGATAAATTGCTCACACCCGATCCCCGTGGATCGTTGAACTGCATTTTGTAGCGTGTCTTGCCAATCCTGACCAACACATCTTCCACGTTTTTTATCCAGCCGTCTATGTATTGTTTGGCAGACTGTAGAAGCTCAACAGTTCGTTCGTGTTCTGGTTCGGGAGTGGGGTATCCAAAAGTGGGTATACCGAAAGGACCAGTTTTTGTTATCTGGGGCATGGACATTGCACTGGGCATTCTGGTAGGCACTATGGCAGAATAAAGTTTGCCAAACTTATCGCTGGCTTTACTGCCATCATCATACAACCTTACTAATTCAGCTACATCTTCTTTCATACATCTTCCCGAAACTACCACGCAACAACTGTGAAGTATCTTATACCATAATAACACCTAGCAAGGTGTCAGATGATTGATTGCTAAACTAGCGTAACAGCCCGACAACAATTAAAACGTCAAGCACTATCCAAAGTAACTGGACAAAGATGATGGGTTTTTCCTTGTGTTTCAAGCCATAGAATAACCAGATAACAGCAATTACAAAATAGGATAGCCAAGATACGACTGATACACCATCACTTTTTTCTATCCATATTGAATAAACTTGCGGCAGCGTCATTATCGGACCGAGTATGACAGCAAGATAAACCAGCTTATCTATGGAAGATTGCTTTTTTTTGCGTTTTTTGTGCAAATGTTTATGGTGACTATTTACGCTCATTTTTGTATTTTTTGCTTATGCTAAAACCATTGTATCAAAAGTGCTGGTATTTTTGCAGCCGAAAAAATCGGGTATATAGACGGCGGAGTACATATAGCGGATACGAAGGGCGACTACCCCCTATGCTACTTCTTTCGGTTTTCCTTCATAAAAGGGTAGTAAATCTTCCAGATACTCTTTGCTGGTAGCGTAGGCATAGTCTTTAGACCAACGCACTAGCAATAGATTGCTCTGAATTATCATTTCATCATTTGTTATGGCGTGTCTTTTTTGCTTCTTACCAGATTTTAGGGGGTCTATGAGTTCAATGAGTATTTCAGGTGTCAGGGCTAGATAGTGTCGTCTTTGGGCGATATGATTGCTGTTCATTTTTTCAATCATTGTTTTACCAGTATTATTGAATACCTCAACCACTGGTGTATCTGTAGTTATAAACTTCTTTGAGCCTTTGGCTAGATAGAACCGCCACTTTTTTATGACAAACCACCTATGAAACTCTTCGCATTTGGCAATAAGTTGTAGGTGGTTAACATTATCATCAAAAGTTAGTTCATATTCGCCACTTTCAAACGTCTTTCTTGCGTCTTCGATCTGTTCATCGGTTACTTCATATCCTTCTTTTTCCAATGCCTCTTTAGCCCCGTCAGTAAAGTTCGGGTGCGACGCCATTAGCGTAGTCATCTGCTTCATACCATCAGCCATAGTCTTATTTACTTGATTACGCATTCGTGGGCTTCTAATCCAAAGAGAAGCCATAAACCACGCCAAAATATCTAGCTGATGGTCTGTTAGTGGTTTGTAATTCCATATTGCGTCAACTATATCGTCATACTCTTTAGCGAACTTATCTTCAATTTCGCCAAAAAACTGCTCAAATACTTGGCTTGTTTCATCTTCTTTTCCGGTTTCAACGGCGTAGTAAAAATCAGCGTAACAAACGCCACTGTAAGGTTGTGCTTTTATAACTTTGCCTTTTTGAATATCTAAAGTCTGCAACAAATTATCAATCGCAAATCGTTTGAAATAAAACCGTGGTGCGAAGTGTTGCTTCTTTGTTATCTGATTTGCCATATTCCTATTTTACAACCGTATGAGCCGCAAGCACAGGTGTAAAGCCATGATTATCGAGTATCGGTTTAAGTATTTCTGATATTATTTCAAAAGGCAGTTTGGGGTTACATATTGCGTCCTTTAGGGGCTGCCAAAACAAATGGATCCCTTAGTGGGGTCCTTTTGTTTTGTTTGTGACATAGGCTTGGTTCTGCGACGTGGATTTTGCTTTAGCAAAAGATACAAGTCGCTTGTGCATTCGTGAAGTGCTGCGCACAGAAGCTTGCTTCGAGCACAGTACAAAACGGCCATGGGCTGACTGTCTCCCGTCGTTAGATAAAACCCAAGAACCCGCGGCTCGTATAACCGCGGGTTGGTTGATTCTCTGGCCTAATGTGAGCTCAGCCTTGATGGTAAATATATGTGTATGTATTTATCTCAAGCCAAGTTTTGCACTACATGCTGGCCAGTGTCCCCAACCGCCGCTTGCACGTAGCATTTCACCACGTCGTATTTGTTCAGACTTACTTGCCTGATGTGGGTAGCCAGAGCCACCTACACCACGCCAGCTACTCAGACTAAATTGTAGTCCACCGTAGTAACCGTTACCTGTGTTGATTGACCAGTTGCCGCCTGATTCACAAGCTGCCAGTCTATCCCAGACACCACCGCTTGCTGGGTTTGCAACGGCTCGTGCGGGTTGCTGGCGAGCGCTCTGTGTTCTGGCCTGTGCCTGAGGCTGGGCTGTCTGCACTGGTGCAGCAACTGCCGCGGCTTTTCCAGGGATAGGCCGTTCATTTAGCTTCTCAGATTTAGATGGTATGCGTACCTTTTGACCTGGATGGATTACATCCGGATCACTTATTTTTTTGTTTGCGTAGAAGATTCGCAGATACGTCGTGTCATGCTTCTTGGCAATCTTCGACAAGCTATCGCCCTGTTGGACAGTAGCCACTACTTGCTTAACTTCTTGTTTTGGTTGCGCAGGCTCAGCTTGAGCATGCGCTGTTGCCCCAGTTGTAGACAGCACAATGCCGCCTAAAACCAGGCCTACTATAGATGCGACTAATCGCATAGTTTGCCTCCTTATACCCGTTCGTAATGTACCCGTTATTGCTATTTTTAAATGCGTAGCGATTGCTACGTGGGTCATTTAGGTAGTTGCGCTTTTTCACCTCACACGTAAAAAAGACACGATGAGTAGCGTACCAAACGCAAGTTTAAAGTCAAACAATCATTCAGTACAGTTGACAAAAAAGCAAACGCACTCCCTGTTGAGAGTGCGCTTATGCTATGTTGTGATTTTTTACTTTGTTACTTGATTTCGACCAAGGTTTTTCTTGGTTTCTGTGTACCAAGTATGCTTACGAAGCACAGGATTATACTTCTTCAGACGCAATTTGTCTGGTGTGTTCATAGTGTTTTTCTTGGTGTAGTAGTGTCGATGACCAGTTTCTTCGCATACTAGACCAATTACTTTTCGCTTGTCGCCTTTTTTTGCCATTACTTCTTGACCTCACTTTTTCGTGGTATTACAACTGCTAGTACAATATACGCAATAATTCCAGGCATGATGCCGCTGATAAGTGTTACAAATACAAAGCCAACACGGACAAGCGTAGCGTCGACATCAAAATATTCACCAATGCCTGCACAGACACCGTCAAGTTTGCGGTCGTCATCAGACTTATAGAGCACTTTCTTCGCAGTCGCCATTATCATTCCTTAACTTTTATGACTCAATCTTGTTGATTCTAACAGATTATAAATGAGATTTCAAGCGTCGAGTGGATGTGTTTGCCTGCCGGCACGAAACAACATATGAGCTAGGACTGCACTCCCGGCTCCCAAACCTACAGCTAGTTGAAGCGTGGGGTTTGGTAGAGCGTGTATGTCGAACTGCTCTGCTAATCCTGTTGCACCAAAGATTGCCCCACCTGCCATTGCTTCTACTACTATATTGTTTGAAATATGTGGAGCTTCTGGTGTGTTCATAATACCTACTATACCATGGAGCCGAAGACGGGGATTGAACCCGTGACCTCACCCTTACCATGGGTGCGCTCTACCACTGAGCTACTTCGGCATTTTCAAGGTGTTATGATAGCAGAATCAGCTATTTTCTCAAAGGCCAATTGTCGTTTGGTGGCGCTGCCGTATACAACTTGTACGGAGTAGTGTGCGGTGCAGCTTCACGAATTGCCCATGGAATCACTGTAGCTCCAAGCCCGCGCCGAGCACGGCTAAGAAATAGTTGGTCTGCTGGGTCTGCTTCTACTACAACAGGATCGAATAATTCGTCTACAGGCGTAGCGTGGAAACCTAGATGAGCGTTAGCTGGATCCTCGAGAGCAAATCCTAGTAGTCGAGACAGAGCTACATCTTTATCTGGCGCGTGCACAAAAAAATCAGCCGTACGGACTTCATTGCTAAGTCCGCAGTCATACCAAATACCATGTTCTCCACTAATCATTACTACCATTGTAAGTCTTGCGCATGGTTGTTATCTAGTGGGATTACTAATAACACAACATAAGATGCAGTAGATCTTTCAGGGTGTAGGGTAATGCACATCTGCGCCCGTTCTCGGAGCAAGCTCCTGCGCGCGGGCTGGATGACCGAACCATACGAAGGTGTCCGTTTCACGGACCAGCCTTCGTAGAACCAAATCCGGCAGCATAAACCAAAGAAAAAGCCCAGACAGGCTGGGCTCTTTCTTTGGTGCAGGGTGTAGGATTCGAACCTACGAAGGCATAAGCCAACAGATTTACAGTCTGTCGTGTTTGACCGCTTCACTAACCCTGCATGTGAGAGAGCTTATTGCGGCTCTCTCTATTGTAAAACACTTCTGGAAACTACACTCACAAGTAGTCTCGATTGTTTAGGAGGCCTCGCAATGGTCCTAAACAAAGTTGTAGACGATGCACTGTTACAATCGTCGTTCTGTGGAGCCGCCTGTAGCCCTGCGGGCTGCAGTTGCTCCCTCGGAAACGTTCAATCAGCAAGCTGTTGAAAGTTTCCTCTGGAGCCGCCTGTCGGATTCGAACCGACGACCTACGGTTTACAAAACCGTCGCTCTAACCAACTGAGCTAAGGCGGCACTTATTGTCGTAAAAGTACCGCAAAAGTGTACCAAAACAGGGGTTAAATTACAACTCTTTTAGGACGAACAATGCGTTTACGCTTACCAGAAGGCTCGACTAATTTCTTAAGTTTTGCTTCAACTTCATCTGCTTCAGGCTGCATGCCACGACTTTCGTACGCTTTCATTAGCAGAGTATAGCTCTCGCGGTTCGGCTCAAGCTCAATGGCTTTATTGAGCTCATCAAACATTTGCTTGTGATTGCCAAGCTTCTCAAGCACTTTTGCATACGCAACGTGTCTTGCTGCTAAGCCATCGTCTAGCTTCAGCGCTTGTTCAAAGGCAACTGCTGCCTTCTGGTAGTTTTCTGTCTCGTAGTAGATCAAACCAAGGTTATGCAAACTTGACTGGGTGGCTTCAATGCTTGATGCAATCTCAAAACAGTCAATCGCGTCTTTGTATTCTTTCTGTTTGGCATACAGGATTCCTAAACGGTTGTAGGCAGCGGCATTCTTCTCATCGATTTTAAGAATCGTTAGGAGGGCTTTTTCTGCGCGTAAGAAACGGTTTTCGCGCATGCCTTGATGAGCAATGTCCCACAATCTACCAACTTTGTCAGAAATCTTTCGTGGCAGGGGTGACAATTCTTCGTCACGCCAACTGGTGCTACGAATAGCCAGTAGTCCAAAGCCAATTACTAATGCAAGTGCAAACATCGCTCATAATTATAGCACGTTAGATGTGTAGCGACAGCGAAGTCAAGGCTAGCTTGTTGCTCGCATTGGCCCCTAGAAGGTTATCTATCTTTGTGGCTTGTTTTCGTACTGCCTGCCATTTTTGCACTGCAGCATCGTTGCCCTTTTGAGCTGCAGACTGCTGCCCTATTCGCGCAATTCGCTCAATTGCCCACAAGAAATCTTTAACTTCGATATTTGCATTCTGTAGGTTATTCACCATAATCAGGCGCTGATAATGATTTACACTTATGAATTGTTTAGCGTATTCAATCGCGTTAACTAACGGATGGGCAGCCTGTGTATCGAGGGCGTATAAAAGACCAGGCAAGCCGCCACTGAGCTGAATATTTCGGTCAAATAATGCAACGTTATTCGGCTGCATACCAGCTCTAATCTGTGCAAATGAGGGTACTTCAATGCGTAGCTGTTGTGATCGAGACAGAATGGTCGACAGCATCTGCTGCAAGTCACTGACACACAAAAGCAGTACGGTGTCGGCTGGTGGTTCTTCTAGTGTTTTTAGTAGGGCATTTTGAGCTTCTATTGTCATGGTGTCCGCAGAAGAAATATGCACAACACGTTGAATTGTATTGTTTGCTCCTGGAACTTTAAGACGAAGAAAATCGACAACTTGCCTGATTGATTCTATCGATATACTTCCCTTGTCTGATGGGTCAATTCGTACATAGTGCATATCTGCATCAAGTTTTGCTATTGAAAGCAGCTGTCGTGCTAGATGTTCTGCAACGTAATCTTTGCCTACACCCTTGGGTCCGTGAAGGATTAGGCTGTTTGCAGGGTGTGCTAGCTGGCGCTTAATGGCTCGAGCTGTTTGTTCGTGTAGAATTGGCGACTGCATGGTGTTTCAGACCTTGGTGTCAAAGGCTTCAGGTAACTTAGATTCAAAGACGCGACGATCACCGCCGGGCAAAGTAATTTCTAGACTACCGGCATGCAAGTAGAGTCGATCATCCGGTTCACCACCATAAAAATCATCTCCTACAATTGAGTGCTTGATATGCTGCAAATGTACACGCAATTGATGAGTGCGACCTGTTTCTGGTTTCAGTTCAATTAAACTGTACTTCTGGTTAGTTTTTATGACTTTGTAGTGGGTTGTGGCAATTTTACCGTGAATTGTCGGGTAGAACATTTTTGGATTACGTGGATTACGACCAATCGGCACATCAATCAATGCTTCTTTCGGATCAAGCGTGCCTTTGATGACAGCATAATAGGTTTTCTTTACCTTACGGTCAGAAAACTGCTTTTGGAACCAAGTGAGTGTTTCCGGAGTTTTTGCACAAAGAATTACTCCAGATGTACCGCGATCAAGTCTATGCACGATACCAGCACGATCGTCATCTTGAGCAAAGCCCGAGATTTTAGTACGTATGAAGGTTGCTACTGTAGCCTCTGGGTTGAAAGCACCCTTACTGTGAGTCAAGAGACCTGCCGGCTTTTCAATAACTATACAGTCATCGTTTTCAAACAAAATAGGCAGTTCAATTTCTGGTATTAGCTTAGCCTGATTAAAATCATAGTCTAGCAGTATCTCATCGCCTGGTTTGAGTCGATAGCGTCCCGGTACGATGTCACCGTTAACCGAGACTTTGCCTTGTTCACAAAGTTTATCGATGAATGAACGGCTAACATTAGGGATGGCACCTGCTAGATATGCATCAGTGCGCGGTTTGGTAGCTAATTCTGGTGCAATTAGTTTCATTAGTGTCGCAAACCAACGGCTTTTTGTACGCGAAGCAGTGTCTGAGAAGCTACTTGATTCATTGCAGCTTCTGATTCTGATAACTTGTCGTTAATAGTCTGTTGATCTGTTAATGCTAGTTTGGCTTGGAAATCAGTCAGAAACGATTGTACGACATCTGCCACAGCAGTTTTTAACGGTCCATACTGTGGTTTACCTTGGTACTCTTTAACCACTTCATCAAGATCCTGACCGCTCAATGCACTTAAGATCACGAGAAGGTTGCTAACACCAGGGCGTTCTTTCATATCAAACTGGATTTCTCCGTGTGAATCGGTAGTAGCAGACATAATCTTTTTCTTAGCTGTTTCTGGAGTATCACCAAGGAATATAACACCCTTACCAGTGTCGTCAGATTTACTCATCTTTTTAGTAGGATCCGCCAAATCACGAATTCTAAGTCGTTCCTGAGATTCTGCAAATGCAATCTGCTCTTTCTCAGCTTCTGGTGGCATAAGCATATCACCAAACTTGTTATTCATACGGATAGCAATATCACGCGCTAGTTCAACGTGCTGTGTTTGATCAGCGCCAACTGGTACATACTTGGCGCCGTACAACAAGATATCAGCGGCCATCAGTACTGGATAGTCAAACAGCCCTGCAGAAACCTGTGTTTTGCCCTCTCCTTTTTCCTTGAACTGTGTCATTCGGCTCAACTCGCCCATGTAGGTGAAGCAGTTGAGGATGATGGTGAGCTCGCTATGGGCTGGGACGAAGCTTTGACGGTACAGGAACGTATCTTTGTTACTTAGGTCTAGCCCGCTGGCTACAAAAATTCGCAAGTTATGCATGGTTTGCTCGTAGAGTTTGCTGTGGTCGATAGGCGTCGTGAAACTATGCAGGTCTGGTACAAACAAATTTATCTGATACTCACCGGCATACTTCTGCTGCATCTGCACTATAGGTAACAACGCCCCGAGGTAGTTGCCAAGGTGCAGGTCATTATTTGCACGAAGTCCCGTCAAAATTACTGGTTTACTCATAAGTTACTCCTAGTATACAACACTTCTATTTAGACCAAGACCAGTCCATGCAAGGCGTTTCTAGCACCGTGCACTACTAATTCCGGGCGTGTCACATGGACACCGCCAAGTACACGAATATCATCTGCCGATGAGACAGCAGCAAAAACGCGGAGAATCATATTGCCATGCATGTCTCCGAGTCGTGCAGAGATAGGTGGGATGAACCTCTCGACTATCACTGCGCCATCACGATCAATCGCCTCCTGGGCGTTTCGTAGGGCTCGTGATCGAGTCACGGTACCCTTTTTACCAAATGTTGCTCTGTCCTCACTGCTGAGAACTATATCGATGTGCTGCGCTTTAGAGCACTGCAAACCCTTAACAACCATGCTATCAGCCTCATCTCCGAGCTGATCTATTGAGGACACCCGTCTGGCATGACCTGTCCGTTCGCGGTAGCCCTTACTGCCTTCGCTCCTGGCGGTTGATACAGACTGGCTAACTAGGTTATCATGCTCATCTGTTACCTGCGACGGTTCTGTGCGCAAAAGCACTGCACGCTGTGTCTGATGCCGCGCTTCCAAAACTGTAACGTCTGTGAACGTGTCGTCAATCCGCCCAATCCGTTCTGTCGGAGCAATCACTTGCGGTACTTCGCCGATAAGCGTCATAAAGTGCTGCCGTACAAGTTGATTGAGTTGTAGCGCACTGCCACCAAGGGCTGTTGTTATGCCTATTCCGTTTGGTCGTTCTTCAATTTCGAAAGGCTGTACAGTACCATCAACAATACTGCAGTCAATACGTGCGAGCATGGTAGGCAAACCTGTAATCTTTTGTGCAAGAGTTTCTTCTGGTATATCTGTTTCACCATTAAAATGCAGTAAACCAGCCTGAATTGCATCTGACATTTGCTGCCGATGTTCATCTGATAGTTCAATACATAGCTCAGTTGTGGTGACATCAAGCTCACCAAAACGTAACTGTTCGCCCATTTGAAGTTCAACTGGGGTATGTAGTTGTTCTGAATTGATTGTTCTCATATTGCTTCCTTTAAAATTCTTTCTTTATTCTTAAATGTTCTGTCGGGTTATATTGTTCGTTGAGCGCTCTTGCGACTGCTTGGCGCATTTTGGGTTCTCGGGTCATTGCTAGTGCCATGACAGCGGTGCGATGAAGTTGTTCTAGCTTTCCACGATGTTCTTCTTCGTCTTCACCTCGATATAACGGGTTGGCCAGTTGTCATACTCCCAAGCCGCCAATTGCGCGATCAGTTTATTACCACGCTTGTTTATTTGATTCTCATGCTCTGCCGTAAATGGTGACTCTAGCTCAATCATGATGATTCTCCCTATTTTGACATTAAAAAACCGCCTGTTCGCGAGGCGGTCTGCTGTTTGTATGTAGTTCTATTTATTGACAATAGGAAACAAAGCGCCACGCATAAGCGGGTGTAAACCAATATCCAAAAAAGTTTATGCTATGTTTCATAACTACCATAAAATACTACGTTATAAATAACATGTCAAATAATTCGTATAGAAGTGTCTACGGCGCCTGCAGCAGTTTCCATGTCATATATGGCTGCCATTTGCTCATCAAATACTTCAATCTCTCTCTGTGTAAATACGACCCCAGCAGCTACTGCAATATCACCCTTCACCCTCTTGCCTGGCAGCTCTGCTACTCTAAAAAAGTCGTTTGATGATTCTCGTGCCATAATTGCTTAGTATATCAAACAAATAAAAAGTCCGGATTTACTCCGAACTTTTTATTACAGTTTCCGGATGATAGGCAGCCGGAATAATCTACGATTATGCCGCGCGATGGAAAGAGGAATCACCTCTTTCCATAGACAAGCGTAGCGTGGTCTAACGCTTTGTAAACTGGCGCTGCTTACGTGCACCCTTAAGACCGAACTTCTTGCGTTCTTTCTCTCGTGGGTCGCGACCAAGCAGATCAGCTCGCTTGAGCGTGCTCTTGAGGTCTTCGTTCATGACAGCTAAAGCCTTAGCGATGCCAAGACGGATAGCGTCAACTTGACCAGCATGTCCACCACCACTGACAACAGCTGAGACATTATACTTGTTCTCTTGTTCAAGGACAGCAAATGGCTTTTGCAGCTCAGTCAGCAGGTTCTTACTGTCTGCCAAGTATTCAGCGGCAGGCTTACCATTGACGGTAATTTCACCCTTACCAGCAGTCAAACGAACGCGAGCTGTTGCGCTTTTGCGGCGGCCAAGTGCGTAGAAATAGTTATTCGCAGCCATTACTTGCCTCCCTTAATCTTGTATTCTTGTGGTTTTTGAGCCTCGTGTTGATGCTCGGTACCAGGGTAAATCTTTAGTCGAGCCAAACGATCGTCACGTAGTTTGTTGACCGGCAACATACCACGAACAGCCTTCATGATGACTTCTGTTGAGTCACGATCCATCTGCTCTTGTAGGGTTCGCTGCTTGATACCACCAGGGAAGCCACTGTGTCGGTAATAGACCTTCTTTTGGAGCTTATCACCGGTAACCTGAACATTCTCTGTGTTAGTAACAATGACGTAGTCACCACAGTCGATGTGCTTAGTGAACATTGGCTTGCCTTTGCCTGTTAGCAAAGTAGCGATCTCTGTCGCAACACGGCCAAGTGGTGCCTGTGAAGCGTCCACAACATACCACTGACGGGTAACATCTTGAGGCTTTGCGCTATAAGTACTCATTATTTCTTCTCCTTGGCTGCTGCCTTGGCGACAGGTTTCTTAACTGCCTTAGCAGGCGCCTTGGCCGCTACAGGCTTTTTGACGGCCGCTTTAGCAGGCTTAGCAACTGGTGCAGCTGTTAGATCATCGACAAAACTGATGCGAGCCATAGCAGCGTTGTCGCCACGACGGAAGATTGTCTTCTCGATGCGCAGGTGGCCGCTATTGCGAGTAGTAAGTTTAGGTGCGATTTCATCTACGAGCTTGTGGGCGCTTTCAATAGTCTGCAAAGACTCGATAATCTGACGTCGGTTGTGCAGATCACCTTTCTTAGCCTTAGTGATAAGCTTTTCGACGTATGGAACGGTCTCTTTAGCTTTCACGAGGGTTGTTTCGATAGACTCATACTTGATGAGTGAATCAGCCAAGCCTTTGATCAGCGCTTCACGTTGATCGCGTTCTCGGTTGAACTTCTTACCTTTATATCCGTGGCGATGCATGTTACAGCTCCATCTCCGCCATCTTTTCTTTTACTTCGTCGAGTGCTTTACTGCCAAAACCTTTAAGGTCGCGGAGTTCTGCATCTGACAATGAGAAGAGATCTTTTAGCGTGTGAATTTCGTTGTTGATTAGGGCGTTAGTAGTGCGAGCCGACAGGTTAAGGTCTTCGATAGGAGTCATTAGCTCAGCAGATTCATCACCATCAATTGCGTCAGCTAGACTGCCATCGTGTGCACCAGCGGGAGCGCCGGCTTCTACACGAGTTTGTCCTGCTAGAGCAGTGTACTGGTTGACCAAGATTGCTGAAGCTTCTTCAAATGCTTCACTTGGTGTGATTGTACCGTCAGTGTCGATGGTAAGCAGCAACTTATCGAGGTCAGTCATTTGACCAACACGAGTGTTCTCTACCTTATATCGGACGCGCTGCACAGGACTGAAGACAGCATCAACTGCAATCATATCACTGGCTTTGCGGTTAGCACTTTCATCGATGGTACGGTAACCACGACCAGCTTCGACAACAATATCGATAACCAAGTTTGCTTTAGCGCCATCAAGGTGAGCAATGACGTGATCTGGGTTTACAACTTCTACATCAGCATTAGTCTGAATGTCTTTAGCTGTCACAACACCAGCACCTTTTTTGCTCAAGCGAACAGTTTGTGGCTCTTCGCTGAACAAACGGAAACGGATGCCCTTGAGGTTTAGCATAATGTCCACAACGTCTTCTTTGACATTAGGCAGTGTAGTGAACTCATGTGAAGCACCTTCAACCTTGAAGGCTGTTACAGCTGCACCAGCAATGCTTGAGAGCAAAACACGTCGCAATGAGTTGCCGAGTGTCATGCCGTAGCCCGTGTGAAGTGGCTCCACGACAAGTGTTGCTGAGGTTTTGGTGTGATCGTCGACGCTTACGACGCCTGGGGTATAGATAGTCTTTGACATGCTTGTCGCCTCCTTATCGTGAGTAATACTCTACGATTAATTGTTCATTTATCTCTGGTTCTGCCTCTTCACGAGTCGGCTTACCGGTTACTTTGACACTTACTTTCTTGCGATCAACCTTGAGCCAGCTGGTTGCTTCGGCTGCAGGGCTTACATCGTCAAGTTTTTTAAAGTACTCATTAGTTTTGCTGTGATCACGAAGTACGATTTCATCGCCTTCTTTAACACGGATTGATGGGATATCGACACGACGGCCGTTCAACATAAAGTGTCCGTGGGTAACGAGCTGACGAGCAGCACGACGACTGGTCGCGAAACCAGCACGGTAGACTGCGTTATCAAGACGTCGCTCGAGCAGTTGCAGCAGCATTGCGCCTGACTGACCTTGCGTGCGTGAAGCTTCTTTCATCAGGTTAGAGAATTGCTTCTCGAGCAGTCCATACAAACGCTTAACTTTTTGCTTCTCACGAAGTTGCAAAGAATACTGACTTGGTTTGTTACGGCTCGGTCGACCATTTGGTGACTTACCAGGAAGCGAAGTTCGCTTTACGAGAGCCTTGTGCGCTTTAGGGTGCAGTGCATAGCCTTCGCGGCGGCTCATTTTTACAATAGATCGGGTATCACGTGCCATGATTAAATCCTCCGCGCTTTCTTAGGTCGCACACCACCGTGAGGAACACCGGTGACGTCAGTAATGCTTTCCACCAGGACATCTTGAGCCTGACAGACACGTACAGCGGCGTCACGGCCAAGACCGATGCCTTTAATGAATACATCTGCCTTAGTAAGTCCATGTAGCTGTTTGGCAGCCTGGATGGCTTTCTCACCAGCAACTTGCGCGGCATAGGCTGTGCCTTTTTTGCTACCGCGGAAGCCGCAGCCACCAGCACTAGCAGTTGTTAGTACACCACCCTTGCTGTCAGTAATGGTGATGATGGTGTTATTAAATGTTGCCATAACGTGCACCTGTCCAAAAGGAACAGATCGCTTGGCTTTTTTCTTCTTCGCGGCTGTTGTTGCCACTGGGGGTGTTGTAGTAGTTGTTTCTGCCATATTCTATTCCTACGTCTTTGACGCCGATTTAGGTTGTGAACCACCGATTGCCTTACCACGTCCACGACGAGTACGCGCGTTTGTGCGAGTACGCTGACCGCGACTTGGTAAGTTTTGCTTGTGACGAAGGCCACGGTACGCACCAATGTCTTTAAGACGCTTGATGTTACCCGTTACAATTCGCTGCAATTCACCTTCAACAATAAGATCTGCATTGATAGTATCTTGGATGCGAGAAATCTCTGCATCAGTCAGATCCTTAACACGAACAGTTGGTTCTACCTTAGCTTTGCTCAAAATATCATTTGAGGTCTTCGGACCAACGCCATACACATAGGTTAATGCGATATGGACTTGCTTTTCTGTAGGTATGGTTACACCTGAAATTCGAGCCATTACCTATCCCTGCCTTTGCTTATGCTTTGGCTTTAACTTATTAATAACATAGAGACGGCCTTTACGACGGACAATCTTGTCGTCTGGGCTGATTTTTTTAACACTTGCACGCACTTTCATGCGGATCACCGGACCTTTCTATGAGTCTTCGGGACACACTGCTTAATATTGATAACGTTCGAGCGATTCTACAGTAAGGCACTACACTAAGTACCCTGTTGCAAAAGCACTACGACTTGCGATAGGTGATTCTTCCCTTAGTAAGATCATAAGGGGTCAACTCGACCGTAACGCTGTCTCCTGGCACGATTCGGATATAGTGTTTCCGCATCTTACCGGCGACGTGAGCTATAATTTGATGACCGTTTTCGAGCTCTACACGAAACTGAGTACCCGGAAGGGTCTCGATAATTGTTCCTGTTAGTTCGATTACTTCCTTGTTTCCAGCCATAAAATATAACGTCGACTGATTATACCAGATCTGACTGCCCCCTGTAAACAGTTATTTTTTCTTTGATGTTTTTGACTTAGCTTTTGTTGGCGTGTTGTCTGGTTTATTGCTACGGAATCGGTCGCGCATACGCAGCTTTCGAGCACCCGTACCGGCCAGTGCAGGCTCATCAACATCATAGAAGAAGTCTGGTTGCTGATATTGATCATAGGTCACCATCAGGGCTCGTGATTCAACTTGTCGGAGTGTTTCAATAGCAACTGCTACAAGAATCAACACACTGGTACCACCAAGTGCAATATTCGAATTGGTAAAAATCTGGCCGATAATTGGCATCAGTGCTAATCCACCAAGGCTTAATGCCCCAAAAAAGGTTAAACGACTCACGATCTTTGATAAGTACTTCTCTGTTTGGTTACCCGATCGGATACCTTCTATGAAGCCGCCTTGCTTCTGAAGGTTCTCGGCAATTTCTTTGGCGTTGAAGGTGATACCTGTGTAGAAATAGGTAAACAAGAAGACTAGCAAGAAATAGGTTACCGGGTAGATGTACGGCTGCCAGCCACCAACTGCAAAGGTTTGAGCGGTAGGGTTAGAAAACCATAACACGAGATTACTGCCAAGTTCTGCCCAACGCTCAGTATTGGAACGAGCCAGAATTTCTCCGATAAAAGCCGGGACACTTAGGAATGCCAGAGCAAAGATAATTGGCACGACACCAGCAGTAATGAGCTTAATTGGCAAAGTGGTTGTGACGCCACCGTATGCACGGTTTCCCTGTACTCGCTTGGCGTAGTGAATCGTAATGCGACGAGCAGCCTCGTTCAACTTAACTACTAGGTATGTCACAACTAAGGTAACTACCAATACAATAAGACCAAAGATAAATGCCGATTTGTTCACAGGCAGATTGATCCCGAGCACACGCCAGGTAGCATCCCCTTCTGTAATTGCCGAAACCAGACTGGCCGCTGTGGCAGGCAGTTGACTAACAATACCGACTGTAATAAGCAGCGAAATACCATTTCCAATGCCACGCTCTGTAATCAGTTCTCCAAGCCACATCAATAGCAAGGCACCACCAGTTAGAGCACTCACCATGAGTACCCATTGCATGAGGGTAGCATTGGCAACAATATCAATTCCACCAACACTTTGAGCAGACTGACGCACTAGATAGATTGCGCCAATAGACTGAACAATGGCCAGTGGTAAAGTGAGAATCCGGGTATACTGATTGATCTTCTTGCGGCCAAACTCACCTTCTTTATTGAGGGCTTCAAGCTTTGGGATTGCCTTTGTAAGCAGCTGCATAATGATCGAGGCATTGATGTATGGTCCTAGACCAATCAGCATGATCGAGAAGTTTGCTAAAGCGCCACCAGAAATAACATCCAAGAAACTCACCAACTGAGTGGTTTGGGTTGAGGTATAGAGAGATTCTAGAACTTGTTTGAGCGTCTGTGGATCGGCCAAAGGGATCGGAATGTGCGCTAGGATTCGGTATATAAGCAGCATGCCGAGCACAGCCAGTACGCGTGTGCGCATGTCTGCATTCTTGAGTGATTTCCCGATTAATCGCCAGTTCATGTCTACCCTCTCTACTGTAACTTACAAATTAGTATAGCGTAGTTTTACGTACGCCATGAAGAAAACTGTTGTTATTTCTTGCTTTTAGCAGGTCGAGCAATACGCTCCGTAGCGGTAAATGTACCACCAGCTTTTTCGATAAGAGCAACGGCACTAGCACTGGCACGGCCTATTTTAACGGTCATCTTGCGGCTTACTTCGCCCTTAACGACGAGCTTTACACTAACGTGGTCATTACTAACTAATCCGTGCTTCGCAAGTGTTGGAGCGTCTATAGTAGCTTCTTTGAGATCATTAATCTGACCAGTGTAGACAGTATAAGTCTTGGCTCGGTGCGAGGTAAAACCTCGTAGTTTTGGTATACGCTGCATGAGGGGATTCTGTCCACCTTCAAAGCCTGGTCGCACACCACCACTTTTGCGAGCATTTTGCCCTTTGGTACCGCGTCCAGCTGTCTTACCACGTCCGGCAGAAATACCGCGACCAACGCGCTTTTTTGACTTACTAGCAGTCATGTCTAATTCGTTGAACTTCATGCTGACTCCTTCTTAGCAGTCTTAGCTTCTGCTTTAGGGCTATCGTATTTACGCGTTACCCAGTCTTTAGCAGGCACGAGTGATTCAAGTGCTGCCATTGTAGCGTAGGCTACGTTGGTTTTGTTACTTGATCCGAGTGACTTAGAAAGTACGTTATGCAGTCCAGCAACTTCTAGAATGGTACGGATAACTCCACCTGCAATCAGTCCAGTACCTTCACTGGCTGGCTTGATGAGGATATTAGCACCGCTGATTCGTCCGGTAATATCATGTGGGATAGTGCCTTTGTAGACTGGTACGCTGATCATATTCTTCTTAGCAACTTCTGTGGCTTTAGTGATAGCAGCTGTAACGTCAGCACCTTTTGAGGTACCAACACCGACACGATGCTTACGGTCGCCTACAACAACAAGTGCGCGAAAACGGAAGCGACGGCCACCCTTAACTACACGTGCAACGCGGTCGATGTGCAATACTTGTTCGTCAAACTGCTTTTCTTCTGCTGGACCGTCACCGCGGCGTCCACGTTGGCCCTGTCGATTCCCTTGGTCGTATGCCATGTTAGAACTCCAATCCATTCTGACGGGCAGCTTCTGCCAACGCCTTTACGCGACCGTGATACTTACGGCCATTACGATCAAATACAACTTTAGTAATTTTCTTGGTCTTAGCTTGCTTAGCGATCATCTCACCAACATAAGCGGCGCGTTCAGTCATTGTGCCGGTAGCTTTTTTGTCGCCAACAGTAGTTGCTGCAACCAATGTTTTGTGCGCACTATCATCAATAACCTGAGCCGAAACATGCAAGTTGCTGATGGTGACACTCAAGCGCGGACGCTCAGGAGTGCCAATAACTGTTGCTCGAACGCGATTTTTACGCTGAGCAGCATTCTGAGATTTCTTCTGTAATCTATTCATAGCTATTCCTATTTGTCCTTACCTGATTTACCGCTCTTGCGGATAATACGTTCACCAACATACTTGATACCCTTGCCCTTATAAGGCTCTGGCTTCTTCAAGCTGCGGATTTCTGCAGCCACTTGGCCGACTTGTTGTTTGCTTATGCCGCCGACTGTAATAATATTCTGCTCGACACTGACTGTTACACCCTGCGGGATGTGATACAGCACTTCATGACTCAAGCCAATGTTCAGCTTGAGATCTGCACCAGCTACTGCAACACGATAACCAACACCGTTGAGTTCAAGCTTCTTTTCGAAGCCCTGACTCACGCCGGTAATGAGGTTTTGTAGTAATGCGCGCATTAGACCGTGCTTGGCACGGATCTTTGGTTCGTCATTCTCACGGGTGACAATGACTTGCTCCCCCTCTTGCGTAACATTGATGCCCGGCATGGTGAACTGGCTCAGAGAGCCCTTGCTGCCATTAACCGTGATGACATCTTTGTCGACAGTGATTGTCACACCGCTGGGGATTTGGATGGGTAGTTTTCCTACTCGACTCATGATGTTATTCCTTTAGTTCCTTTAATATACCTTACAAATTAATTCACCACCGAGACGCTGTTTCTTAGCATCTTGGCCGGTCATAATGCCTTTTGATGTCGACACAATTACGATGCCACGACCGCGCATAACGGTTGGAATCTTGTCGGCACCAGCATACATACGACGCCCTGGCGTGCTTAGACGATTAACTTCCGTAATGCGAGCGTTCTCGCCAGCACTATTGATTGTAATCGTCATTGTTTTACCAACACCTTCATTGTCAGCCACAGCGACTTTTTCGATGAAGTGGTTAGCGCGCAGAATTTCTGCAACAGCTTGCTTGGCTTTAGAATGTGGCATTGATACTTCGTGCTTATTTACATTCATCGCGTTGCGAATACGCGAAAGCATATCTGCAATTGGGTCTGTACTTGTCATACTCATTTTCTTACCAGCTCGCTTTCGTTACGCCAGGGATTTCACCCTTAGAGGCGTGCTCACGGAAACTAAGACGACTCAGACCAAACGTACGCATGTAAGCATGTGGACGGCCGGTTTCGATGCAACGGTTCTTCCAACGAGTTGGAGAACTATTTCGAGGTAGCTTGTGCAGGCCTTCAAAATCGCCCATCTTCTTTAGCTCAGCACGCTTCTCGGCATACTGTTTGATCATCTTCTGTCGCTTTAGATCGCGAGCTATAATTGATTTCTTAGCCATTAGTTAGCTCCCTTCTCTTTTGACTTCTCGAATGGCATGCCAAACTTTTCTAACAATGCTCGGCTGTGTGCAGCTTCTTTGGCACGGATCACAAAGACAACTTGTAGGCCGTGCGTAGTTGTAGTTTCTTCAAATGTTAGCTCAGGAAAAGCTGACTGATCTGTTAGGCCAACGCTATAGTTACCTTGACGGTCAAATGCCTTGGCGCTAACACCATGAAAGTCACGTAGTCGTGGTAGTACAATGTTAATCAGTCGGTCAGAGAACTCGTACATCTTCTCACCACGCAACGTTACTTTTAGGCCAATCTTGTTACCTTCACGTAGTTTGAAGGATGCAATGCTCATGCGAGCAGTTGTCTGTATTGGTGCTTGTCCCGTTATTTTGCGAAGTGTGTTTGTAGCAACTTCCATGAGCTTCTTATCGTCCTTGGCACGACCAAGTCCAACGTTAACCACAATTTTTTCGAGTCGTGGGACATCGTTGAAGTTCTTGAGCCCAAGCTCTTTCATCAAGGCAGGAGCATAGTCGCTATTGTAGAGTGCTTTAAGTCGAGCGCCAGTTGGAACAGTCGCAGTAGTTTTGGTCGCCATTACTTAATCTCCTTTCCTGATTTCTTAGCAATACGGGTTTTTACGCCCTTGGCATCGATCTTATAACCAATACGGGTTGGCTTCTTGTTGCTTGGATCAACCAAAGCAACTTTAGATACCCAGATTGGCTTAGTCAGCTCAATAATGCCACCTTGTGGGTAAGCTTTATTTGGCTTCTGGTGCTTCTTAACGATATTAATGCCTTCAACAGTCACCTTGTTTTCGCTTGGGTGAGTTGCAACAACTTTGCCGTTCTTGCCCTTGTACTTTCCAGCTAGGACAACCACGGTATCGCCTTTCTTCAGTCGAATCTTATACAACTTGCTATCTCCGTTTCTCATTTTGCGGTCCATTAGAGTACCTCCGGCGCGAGTGAGATGATTTTAGCAAAGCCGAGGTCACGCAGTTCACGTGGGACTGGGCCAAAGATACGAGTAGATTTTGGCAACTTGTCATCACCAATAATCACCGCAGCATTATCATCAAACTTGATAGTTGAACCATCTTTGCGCTTAATCGGATAGGTCGTGCGCACTACGACAGCACGAACAACAGTTTTCTTTTTGACGTTACCACTTGGGTTGGCCTTCTTAACTGTTGCGACAATAGTGTCGCCAACGCGAGCGTAACGTTTACGGGTACCGCCAAGTACACGAATGCAAAGGATTTCCTGTGCACCGCTGTTGTCACAGACGGTTAGGCGAGATTCTTGTTGAATCATACGTCTTCTCCCTCTGTAGCCTCGTCAGCTTTTTTAGCTTTCTTAGCTTCGGTATCTTCTTTGAGAATATCCTTGACGTCATCTTCACGCAGCGCTGGTCGTTCTACGATCTTCGCGAGGGTGAAGCGCTTGCGAGCACTGATAGGACGAACTTCGCTGATGATAACCTTATCACCAACTTCTGCCTCGTTGTTCTCATCATGAGCCATGAACTTCTTGTTCTCAGAATATTGTTTCTTATAAATTGGGTGTGTTTTGCGAGTGACGACGGTGACAGTAATGGTCTTGTCGGCCTTGCTCGATGACACAACTCCGGTCAGTGTTTTAGCCATTACTTCGCCTCCTTCGCGAGTTGTTCACTTAAGACTGTCAGCATACGTGCCAAGTCTTTGCGCTTGCTACGAATGACACGGACGTTCTGGACTTCACCACTATGCATGCGTCGCTTCATTTCAGCGATCTCTTCACGCAGTTTGGTGCTTTCCTTCGTTAGGTCAGTTGTATCAAGCTTACGGATTTCTGCAACTTTCATGTTATGCCTCCTCCCTAACTAGGAATTTGGTTTTGACAGGCAACTTGTGTGCAGCAAGCCGCATCGCTTCACGCGCTACTTCTTCTGGTACACCTTGCATTTCAAACATGATCGTTCCTGGTCGGACTTTTGCAGCAAAGTACTCTGGGTTACCTTTTCCTGAGCCCATTTTTACGTCCTGCGGTTTCTTGGTCACAGGAGTATGCGGGAAGATGCGGATCCAGATTTTACCACCACGCTTGATGTGACGAGTCATCGCTTGACGAGCTGCCTCAATTTGACGAGAAGTAATGCGCTCTGAGCTCTGAGCCTGCAGTGCGTACTCACCAAAAGCGATATAGTTACCGCTTGTGGCGACGCCGCGGATACGGCCCTTTCGTACCTTGCGGTACTTGGTTCGTTTTGGCATTAACATATTAGTTGGCCTCTCCCTTATAGATCCATACCTTGACACCGATGACACCACTACCTGGGTATTGTGCCCGTGCAGCTGCGTAATCAATGTCAGCACGTAATGTGTGCAACGGTACGCTACCAGCAACTTCTTTTTCACGGCGAGACATATCAGCACCGTTCAATCGGCCAGCAACTTCGATACGAATACCTTTGGCACCGGCGCGCATTGTGTTTGCAGATGACTGCTTGATAGCACGGCGGAATGACATACGTCGTTCGATTTGGTTAGCAATGTTCTCGGCAACCAATTTTGCGTACAGTTCTGGCTTCTTGATTTCTTCGATGTTAACTCGAACAGGAATGCCATAGATCTTTTCGATAGCGGCTTTGAGTTCTTGAGCACCAGAACCACCACGGCCGATAACTACACCTGCTTTTGCAGTGGTAATTGTAACCGTTACGAGGTTTGGTGAGCGCTCGATATCAACTTTGTTGATAGCGCCACGAGAACCGACTTTACCGGTTATCAGACGACGTACTTCGAGGTCTTGGCTGAGGAAGTTTGCATAATCTTTTTTATTCGCAAACCATTTACTACGCCAATCTTTGTTGACCTGAAGTCGCATGCTGATAGGATTTACTTTCTGTCCCATACTACTTCTCCTCAGCTTTCTTGGCTGGTTTAGTTGCTGACTTCTTAACACGCTTCTCGCCATCGACGATAACAGTAATGTGTGAAGTACGACGTTGGAATGGATGAGCACGACCATGAGAAACCGGACGGTAACGCTTGTAACGAACACCAGGAGTAACAGTAATTGCCGAGATAGTTAGGGTGTCTGGCTTGAGGTCATGGTTGTTGTCGGCGTTAGCCTTAGCTGACTGAATAGCTTTGATAACAGGTTCAGCAGCACGACGAGGTGTATGCTGCAGAATCGTCAGAGCGTCGCTAACTGTGCGGCCACGAACAAGGCTAGCAACAACGCCAACCTTTCGTGGGCTCATGCGAACGCCTTTAGCGACTGATGAAACTGCCATTATTTGCCTCCCTTAGCCAGCTTACCGCCGTGTGAACGGAACTTACGGGTAGGCGCAAATTCACCGAGCTTGTGACCAACCATGTTTTCAGTTACGAATACAGGGATGTGTACTTTGCCGTTATGAACTGCAATCGTTTTACCAACAAACTCTGGGCTGATTGTGCAAGCACGTGCCCAAGTCTTAATGATTGTGCGGTCTTCATTGCCCAAAGCTGCAACTTTCTTTGCAAGCTTTGGATCAACAAATGGACCTTTCTTCAGTGATCGACTCATAATCCTACCTTATTTCCTCTTCGCCTGATGACGGGTTCTTACAATAAACTTACTGCTGTTCTTACGACTACGTGTCTTGTGACCAAGTGTTGGTTGACCCCAAGGTGTACGTGGATGGCGTCCGATACCGTGCGCACCACCGTCACCACCACCGTGTGGGTGATCAGCTGCGTTCATGGCAATACCACGAACCTTTGGACGACGACCTTTCAGTCGGTTACGACCAGCTTTACCAATCTTGATGTTCTGGTGTTGCACGTTACCAATAACGCCGAGGCTGGCAGTACATTCAACGTGCACCATGCGGACTTCGCCACTTGGTAGCTTAATCTGTGCATAGTTGCCTTCTTTAGCAGCCAGTTGAACGCTTGTACCAGCAGAACGAGCCAATTGTGCACCACGGCCAGGCTGCAGTTCAACAGCATGCAGAACGCTACCAACTGGAATACTTTTGAGTGGAAGGCGGTTACCGTTTTCGATAGCGACTTCTTCGCCAGATTCAATCTTTTGACCAACCGTCATGTTGGCAGCAGCCAAAATGTAGTGGTATTCGTTATTGCTGTCTTTAATACGAGCGATACGAGCAGAACGGTTTGGATCGTACTCAATGTGCTCAATCGTAGCAGTTGTGCCAGCAGCCAAGCGGAAATTCACCTTACGATAAAACTTCTTAGCGCCACCACCACGACGACGTGATGTAATGCGACCTTGGTTGTTTCGGCCGCTCTTTTGCTTCTTTACAACCAGCAGTGAACGAACAGGCTTACGAGTAGTAATCTCGCTCATGTCCTGCGTGGTCATGCCACGCTGGCCAGGAGTGGTTGGGTTCAGTTGTCGAATAGCCATTACTTAGACTCCTTGCTTGCTGACTTCTTAGCTTGCTTGTCGGCTACTTTAGCAGCCTGAGCAGCAGTCTTTTCTTGCTGTTCAGCAGCTTCATCAATTGCGTCAAAGACAGGAATGGTATCGCCTTCAACCAAGCGCACGTAGGCTTTCTTGACGTCAGAGCGCTTGCCGGTTGTTGGGCGTGAGCGCTTACGATAGGTCTGCTTTACTTTACCCTTGATGATAGCAATGTTAACTTCCATAACTTTAACGCCGTACTGTACAGCAACTGCTTCAGCGACCTGAAGCTTGTTGGCGCTCTTGTCGACATCAAATACGTAGGTATTCTGAACTTTGCTAAGACCATAGGTTTTCTCGCTCATACGAGGTTTTAGGACGAGAGACTTACTCATTATTTTGTCTCCTCTTTCTTGGTTTCTGCGTTCAACCAGGCAGTTGTAGCTTTGAGGCCAGCTGTGGTGAACAGGATCATATCTGCATTCAAGACGTCATAGACGTTTAGGTAAGTGCCTTGTGATACTTTGACATTCTGGATGTTGCTAGTAGCTCGCACGATTTCTGGAGTCTTGTTGTCAGTGACAATCAGTGTGCGGCGCTCTGCACCAACCTTAGCGAGCAACTTAGCTGCTTCGCTGGTCTTGCCGTCTTTAGGAGCGAAAACTTCGATGACTGATACTTTGTTAGCTTCGTTTGCCACACTCAGTGCTTGGCGGATTGCCAGACGTTTCGTGTTGGTAGGCATCTTCTTGGTGTAGTTTTCTTCGCCAGTTGGGCCAAAGACTACGCCACCACCGCGCCATAGTGGCACGCGAGATGAACCAAAACGAGCACGACCAGTACCCTTTTGCTTCCAAGGCTTGCGGCCACCACCACGGACATCGCCACGGTTTTTGACATTAGCTGAGCCAACGCGACCATTTGATAAGTAAGCTACATAGGCTTGCTTGAGCAACTCGTGGCTTTTTACTTCTACACCAAAGACTGCTTTGTCGAGTTTAGCGGCAGTTGTAGCTTTGGTGCCTGACTTTGTGTATGTTGCAATACTCATGATTATGCTCCCTGTCCTTGTACCAGAACGATACTCTTACGTGGACCAGGTACGGCACCGACAACACCAATGATGTTGTGCTCGGTATCAACGAGGGCAATCTTGAGGTTTTTGACAGTCACGCGCTCGTGACCCATTTGTCCGGCCATCTTTTTACCCTTGAAAATACGTTGTGGGTACATAGAACCAATTGAACCAACCTTACGTGTGTTTCCCTTACCACCGTGCGTAGCGCGCTGACGGTGGAAGTTGTGTCGCTTGATTGTTCCGGCCCAACCTTTACCTTTGCTAGTACCAGTAACTTGTACTTGGTCACCAACTGAAAAGACCTCTGGTGTGAGTGTTTCTCCAACCTTGAGGTCTTCTGTGATTTCTGGGACACGTACTTCGCGTACGATCTTTGGCATTGTGTCTGCTTTCTTGAAGTGACCAGCCTGGGCCTTGCCCATAGACTTGACACTCTCAAAACCGAGCTGCACAGCTGTATAGCCGTCAGTTTCGTCGGTTTTGACTTGCGTAATGACGCAAGGAGTAGCGGAAAGCAAGGTAACAGCAGTCATAGTACCGTCGTCTGCGATGGTACTGGTCATGCCAACCTTTCGAGTAATGAGAGCTTTCATACTTATTTATTCACCTTATGGTTACTAGAGACATTGCATGAAAATACTTGGTGGCTGGTGGTTTCTACCTCTGTAGACCTGCCAATTCACCAAGTTCATGGTGTACTCAAACTTTGATATACCATAACAGATTAGCAGATAACACCCACCACTGTCAATATGTTGTCTATTCTACACTACGATATGGAGGCCTAACGGGAGCCAGAAACTAATGAAGGCAGCCATGAGTAGGATGGCGTAGCCAATCTTCTTATCCAGCTGTAGTCGCTCGTGCCGAAGCAGCAGAATGCCACCAAGAAGCCCCACTGGTAATGGAATTTGCGCACCGCTATCAGTTACTAGACGCAGCCAGAAAGAACCGAGCACAAGATACACGACCAGCTTAAGAAAATACACGCTGTCGACTTCTTTGGCTGTTTTTTGCTTTGTTTTTGTGGGCATACAGTCAGTATACCAGACTAAGCTTAACCGCCATCGCCACGCTCTATGAGTTCGTCGTAAGATGGTATGTCGTCACTCTGACGCATTTCTACTGGACAGTGATCCGACGAATAATCAGCGTAGGCGAATACCTCAAAATCATCAACCGTGCATACTTCATCTAATCCGTCAGTAAATAATTGGACCAGATGTTCTTCAGAAGCTACAGCTGGTTCGGACCCGGTACAACCTGATGTTATGAGCAGCAGCTCGTTTTGGGCCGCAAGTAAGGTATTCTCTTCAATAACTGGCATCACTCTACAGCGCAATCCAAGTGGACCAAACCGCACCGATTTGGCTGCTACTTTTGAGGCAAGTTCATGTGCTTTCGCACCCGCAAAGATGCAATCTCCGCAGGAGTCTGGGATAGAAGCCAGCAGAAAAGAAGCATACTCCCTCTCCTTTGTAGTAATGATTCGCTCGTCGTATCCGAGCCAGCGTTCAAGTGCCATAGTTTTACATCTTGATTTCGGCGTCACAGCCGGCAGGAAGCGAAAGATTCATCAGCGAATCAATTGTCTTTGGAGTTGGCTCTAACACATCGATGATACGCTTGTGTACACGCATTTCGAACTGTTCACGACCCTTTTTGTATACGTGTGGGCTTTTGACAACTGTGTAAGTAGTCTTTTTGGTTGGCAGTGGGATTGGTCCAGCAATGGTTGCACCGGTGCGTAGTGCCGTATCAACAATCTGCTTAGCAGACTGATCAATCACTTTGTGATCATAGGCTTTTAGACGGATGCGGATCTTTTGCTTGCCGTCTTTCTTTTCTAGTGGTTTTTTGGCGTCAGCCATA
>CAZEBF010000003.1:0-48158 GCA_964510235.1 uncultured Candidatus Saccharibacteria bacterium
TAGCCAATCCTGCGTTCTCTCCTACGGTTACTCAGGCGACAGGTCTTACGGTGGTGGCGGTAATGAGGCCAATCAACACTGGAGCGTCAACTGGCAATGATCGATTTGTGTCGCTGCTGAATAGCGCTCAGGCGAACGATACAGGTAATCCAGCCGATAATGGCAACGTGCGTGCATTCATGCGCAGTGCGCTGACTAACAACATGACGGCAAGTGCCTACAACTACACACCACAAGCACTCAGCAATGTAATTGGTTCAAGCTTTGCGGGAGGCACATGGGGTGTCTATGCCTTCACACTTAATAACGGAGCTAATGAACGGTTCTCTCGCAATGGTTCACCGTCTACGTTATTTGCTGGTGGTAATGGCGTCACATACAGTTTGAACCAGCTGCTAATTGGTGGAACCAGTAACGGTTCTGGTGGCTATACGTTGCCTGGAGATATGCAAATTGCCGAACTAGTGGTCTACGATAAGCCACTATCTTGTAGTCAAATTCGTCTACTAGAAAATTACTATGAACAATCAACTAGCTGGGATATAGATAGCGCGAACTATAACTGTCCGCTACAATAAGCATATGCGTATTCGACCTCTCTTGCACAAAGGTTTTACACTTATAGAAGTCTTGATTGTTGTTGCTATTCTTGGCAGTCTGGCAGTCGGCTATACCTATGTCTCTAGTCGGAATGGCCGTGATCGTGCCTATCTTGTGCGAGCAGAGAGTGAAGTTGTCACCCTTGCTAACGCAGTAAAGCTTGAAGTACAAGAAACCAATGAGTACCCAAATGACGTTAATCGAGGCCTGCCACCTGGTATAGAACGACATATTGCAACACCAAACCAGGTATGGCCGGACGCACCTTGGCCTGATACCGTCTACGACTATGAAAACTGGGACGGCGGAGATACTATCCAGATTAGTGTCAGATTTTGTAATGTTGGTGATACCACAACTTGTCGTGCCAATGCACAGAAATATCTCAAAAACATAGTGCCAGATAATGTTTTAGCAAATTGGGACTCACAAAGCTCAGTATATTTTTGTATCAAGGAAGGCCAGTGTCGTTCTCATGTTGACAGGCCCGCTAATCATCCCGGGTATGAGATAAATATTAGTAGCGCCAAGTAGACTCATGTGCGGTAGTGCTATACTGTGACAGATGATTGCAACGCTTGAGGGAATAGTTAGCGAAAAACTTGATGACGCCACTGTCGTTACCGTTAATGGTGTCGGTTATGGTGTTCAGATGCCACTCTACGCACGTACTGACGCACAGTCTGGGGCAGCAATCAAACTCTACATCTATGAGCATATTAGAGAGACTGGACACGATTTGTATGGCTTTCGTGAGTATGTCGACAAGCAGTTCTTTGAGCTGCTGCTGTCAGTCAATGGTGTTGGTCCAAAGATGGCCTTAAATATTATGAATGTAGGAAACTATGGCGAAGTGCGGCAAGCAATCGCTAATGCTGATAGCAAGTTAATTCAACAGGCAAGCGGTGTTGGCAAACGTGTTGCCGAAAGGATTATTGTTGAACTAAAAAACAAAGTAGGATTGGTAGCAGCCGAACTTGACGCCAGTGGTCTCCTGACCAGTGACGAAATGCTATATGGTGATGAAGCTGCACAAGCCCTCACTTCACTCGGTTACTCAACACAAGACGCTATGCGGGCACTAGCCAAGATTGACCAGAACTTACCAACCGAAGAGCGGATCAAGCTAGCATTAAAGGCAGGCGCATAGCAATATGGCCATTGAGCGCATTATCTCAACTGTAAACACTGATGACCCAGCTGAAGTTGAGCTGGAAATTACGCTGCGGCCACATGACTTTGCAAACTATATTGGGCAAGAACTGTTAAAACAGAATCTTCAGCTCGCGATTGCAGCCGCCAAGAAACGTAACGAGCCCCTTGATCATATTTTGCTGCACGGTCCACCTGGACTGGGTAAGACCACACTCGCAAATGTTATCGCTCATGAGATGGGTGCGAATATTCGCATCACCTCCGGGCCAGCGATAGAGCGAGCCGGTGATCTGGCGAGTCTATTAACAAACTTACAAGATGGAGATATCTTGTTTATTGACGAGATTCACCGGCTGCATAGAAGCGTCGAAGAGGTGCTTTATAGTGCCATGGAAGATTTCAAGCTTGATATCATGCTAGGTAAGGGTCCAAGTGCTCGTAGCGTACGGCTTGACCTGCCGAAGTTCACAATCATTGGTGCAACGACCCGAACTGGCGCACTAGCTGCTCCTTTGCGTGATCGCTTCGGTATGCTGTATCGCCTCGAATTTTATACACACGACGAAATCGCCCAGATTATTCTCCGTGCGGCCGCTATTTTGGGGGTGAAGATTGATAAGATTGCGGCTACTCAGCTGGCAGAACGAGCCCGTTTGACGCCGCGTATCGCCAATCGCTTACTAAAACGAGTCAGAGATTATGCCGACATAAATGGTGACGGCATAATCGACACAAACATGAATACCTTGGCACTTGAACTACTACAGATTGATGAGCTTGGTCTTGATCCGGGTGACCGACGTCTCCTTGAAGCGATTGTTGTCCATTATAAAGGTGGTCCGGTCGGGGTCGAGACAATTGCCGCGATTACCGCTGAGGAACGAACCACGATTGAGGATTTTTACGAACCCTATCTTCTACAAATCGGACTACTTGAACGAACACCGCGAGGCCGTAAAATCACTCCGCGTGCGTATGCCCACCTCAAGTTACAGATCCCTAAAGACGGTACCAGCCAATCACTGCTATAATAGAATCAATGGATCCAAATAGTCTATCGCATATTGGTAAAAATCTATTCAAACTGATTGAGTTTGACGAGCAAGAACGCCTGATATGGGAGGTTCGCAAACATCCGGTTGGTCTGTTTATTATCTATGCTTCAGGCACACTGATAGCTCTACTCATGTTAGTCATATTTGTGGTTGGTGGCGCCGTTGCTGGCGAGAACTTTCTTGATCTTGGTATCGACATCAGTGGTTACCGCGCTGTTCTCATTTTTGCGGGGCTGATAATGGGCGTTCTGACGATTGGCGTAACCGCCATCGCCGGATACTTATACAAGAACAATGTCATGTTAGTAACTACAGATAAGATTGCTCAGGTGTTATACCGAACCCTATTTGATCGCAAGATATCACAACTAAGCATTGGTGATGTTCAGGATGTGACGGTCACCCAAAAGGGTGTGCTGGCTCGCATGTTTAATTATGGTACAGTTGTTATCGAAACCGCCGGCGAACAACAAAACTATACCTTCACGTTTGTCCCAGACCCGTACATGTGCAGCAAAGCTATTGTTGGTGCACACGAAGACAACCTCAAAAGCTACGGAAACTAGTTACTACTCTGCAAATGGATTCTTACGCGCGTCATTGAACAAGGTGCGCACTTCTACATTCTGGTCCTCGAGGGCTTCCAGCTGTTCGATTGAATCGGCGTCAATAATGAGTCGTTTGATGGCTGTATCGCCTGGTTCCATGACTGGCTCGCGCTGCGTATAAGCAGAGATTTGTAAGATTAAGAACACATAACAGCCAACAAAACCTACAATACAAATGACAATGCGATGCCGATAGAGCTGATTTGTGAGCTTTTGAACTTGGCCGGAGATCGATGAAATATTCATGTAATTACCTTATGTAGACGTTAAGCACTAAGTTAAAGGTGATGAGGTTACGGTCTTCGTCTGGGGTGATAGTGAGGCTACTGACTTGTGATGTTCGTCGGTTCTGTTCAAGCTCACGCAGGAAGGTTAGCATGGTCGAGAATGGCACGAATGTTGCCGTGTCAGTTTGAACATTTACCTCTAGGCGGTAGACACCGGGTGTGCCCTCGACTGGTTCGAGCTGGGTTTTGCTCTCGTCAGTGGTCTTCTTTTTCTTATCTTTACTGACTGCTGACCCGAGTGTAGATGACGGGAACGCAATGTTAGCGATATCTACACCGCTACGATTAGCGATACCGATAATTTCTCGAACGGTGCGGGCTTGATCTTTTTCCTGTGGGACAACGGTACGCGCAATGGTTTCGGTCTCTTTATACTTCTCGATGTCTTTTTTGGCTTGGACCAAAATACGCTGCTGCTCATCGAGACTAAGGCTTTCTTTCTTGAGGTCATATAATTTTGATGACTGTGCTTTTAGCATTGAGTTGCCCAGGTAGACCGTCGCTAAACACAAGCCAACTAATATTACTAGACTCGCAGTTAGTAAAAAGAACAATCGTTTACTATTCATTTTTAGCCTCAGTCTTTTGGTTATAGGCGTAGGCGAACGGGCTATCCTTAGCAAACAAGGCGCGAATTTGTACTGTGCATGGATAATCTGGGTCACCGTCTTTAGGGTCGCTGCAGCCAATTGACTGTATGTCAGCTTTCTCAAACAGTTTGTTTTCTGGGTTAGATAGGTTGACCTGAACCTGTGTACCTGTTTGGTAATCATCCGCCAGGAACTGTAGGTCTATGCCACCATCGAGCTCGTTAGTTATATTGAGGTTCTGCAGTGTGGCACCTTTAGGAATTACACCACCCATGGCTTGGAGTAGCTTGGAGAATAGTACCTGCTGAGAAAGTACTTGATTTGCCAGCTTAACGCTACTTGATATCTCTTCAACGCGCTTTTGGGTAGCTTCGAGATCCTGGCTAGCTAGCTGCTGCTTGGAGTCTTCAACTTGTTTGTGATAGGCATTCACCTGGTAGTTTGTGTAAAACAACCCAGCAGCTACCACGGTGATGATGCCGGCCAGGCCAATAATGAGAGCGACTACCCAGCGAACTAGTGTCCGGTTCCGTCGCGCGTACGTCACGCTTTCGTTCAATGCAGTTGGAATAAGGTTGATCATGTGAAAATCTCTCCCGGTTCAATCAGAGCTAATCCGGCGACTGTCAGGTACATAGATAGCTCCGACTCATTCGGTGGTTGCAGCTTGCCAAAGCCAATATATTCCCACGGGTGACAAGGTCGGACCGGTAAGCGGAGCTTATCTGTCATGTATTCAGAGACACCTGGCATGTTGGCACCTCCTCCAAGGGTTATGATCTGACTAATCTTTCCTCCGTCAGTCGTATGTTCCTCGTAATAGCGGATCATACGTCGTGTCTCGCGCATCAGTGAGTCGAGTACCGGACTAGCAGCGGCTAGTATTTCTTTCTGCTTCTTGCTGACGCCCAAACCATACTTGATCTTAATGACATGTGCTTCTTCGTGGGTAACGCCTAGTTTGTCAGCAATATTGTCGGTAAAGGTGTCACCACCACCTGGGGCAGTACCAGAGACAATAATGTTCTGGTCGTAAATTGTAAGATCTGAGGTTAGCGACCCAAAGTCAATTAAGATGGTCGGAGGAATAGGGGGGCTTTGGCTGGAGCGAACAAACAACCTGGCGCCCGCATTAATCGTTGGTTCGATGGCAGCTACTTCTAACCCTGCTAGCCGAGCAAACAAAACATACGAGTCGACGAGTTTTTTGGGAGCAGCCACGACAAGTACATCTGTATCTTCACTACTACGATGCGTTACCTCATAGTCTACATATAAATCATCAAAGGCGTGGGGGATAGATTGCTCTGCTTCAGTTCTGACAGCTTGCTGAAGGTCTTTAGAAGATAGTTTTGGCAGCTGAGTAGCATGGGTGAAGGTATGTGCTGCAGGCAAGGCTAAGGCTACTCTACGAGTAGTCACTTTACCGACTAAGTCCTTGGTTATCAGCTGTTTAAGGGCTTCTGCCAGCACATCAGGCTTTTTGATAATACCGTTCTCAATAGCACTCGGGTCAAACCCAGTTACCCCAAAACCAATCACCTTACAATGCTTGCCACGGTTAATTTGCATCAACTTCATACTCTTATAACCGATGTCCAGAGCGAACACCGGCTTATCTTTGTACAGTAGGGCATCATTCATTGTTGTAACCATAAGCAGAATTACACTAAGTATAGCAGACGTAGCCCCTGTTAGACAGTCTGTTTTATGTCTAAGCCCTAAACATAAAACCACCCCAGTAAACTAGGGTGGTTATTACTTGCCGATGTATTTCGACTAGTTGTTGTTAAGACCGAGCTTAACGTATGGGTTAGTAGTGTTGTCGTTAGGTCGTTCGATAAACGCCTTCAACACGTAACCAGTACAATCATCGGTACAACCAGTTGGGTACGGGATGTAGATGTACTCGTCGTCAGTATCTGGGTTAGCTACTGCGTTTGCAGCGGTTGCGTCAGCCACAGCTGCGTTAGAAACGATTGCGTTGCCATCAGGGTCACTGAGGCTTTCTGCATCGATACCAGGGAAGTCTGCTGCCGTCAGCGAGTTATCTGCGTTGGTGTCGAGATCACCTGGGTATGCACCGTTTTCGTTGTAGTATTCTTCGAGCTTGCTGTGCACGTTGTTGGTGTCGGTCACACGTTGTGTGTCACGAGCTTTTGCTTGCGCACCTTGGAAGTTGTTTAGTACCAGACCAGCCAAGATGGCGATAATTGCGATAACGATCAACAGTTCGATAATCGTAAATCCGCGTTGTGCATTCTTTAGTGTTTTGAACATGGGTTTGCCCACCCTCCTTGTTTAATTGTAAAAGCCCTTTTATTTTTGATTTGGCTTATGCTTATACAGTACCGCTAAGAGTACTACCATGCAAGTATTTTGTTGCAAAGAAGTGGATAAACTGTTTATATCTGACTCGAAAGATTGCTAATTGGCCCTATAACACTGGCCGCAATCAGTCCGACCATTACGCCCATCACGACAATCATAATTGGTTCTAAGATTGAGCTGAGACTGTCAACAGTTGCGTCAACCTCTTCTTCATAGAAGTCGGCGACCTTGACCAATATCTGATCTGTTTGCCCGGTTTCTTCACCAATCGCCATCATCTGGCTGACAATTGGCGGAAAGACCTTACTTTTAGACAGTGGGACCGATAGTTGTTCGCCATTGGCGACGGCCTTGGACGCAGCCACCAGCTCTTCTTCAATGATGGCATTGCCGATTGCTTTGGCGGTAACCTCGATAGATTCAATTACCGTCACACCTGCGCCAATCAAACTAGCAAAAGTACGGGCAAACCGGGCAATTGCTACTTTGCGGATAATCATGCTCAGCACGGGCAACTTAAGTAGGATAAAATCCTTTCTATAACGACCTTTTGGTGTTTTTACGTAGCGACGCAGGAAATAACTGGTAATAAAGCCGACAGCAAGAATGATGTACCATTTGGTAACCATAAAGTCACTGATACCGAGCATGATCTTGGTCATAGTTGGTAGTTGGGCGTCCTCGCCCGCCAGATCCTGAATAATCTTACCGATTCGTGGCATCACAAACACCATCAGCAGCATAAAGACGCCCAGGGTAATGGACAGCAAAATGATAGGGTAAGTCATGGCACTTTTGAACTTGCCACGAATCTTGGAGTCTTTTTCTTGCTGGACGGCCAGTTTTTTCAGAATGTCATCGAGGATACCACCAGCTTCACCGGCCCGCACCATGTTTATGTAAATTGGCGAGAATATATCAGGATGACGTTCTAGTGCGTCTGCAAAGGACATGCCGCCTTCGACATCTTTAGAAATGGCGCTAATTGTTTTCTTTAAGGTGGCATTTTCTGTCTGGACTTGCAGTGTGGCTAATGAGCGCACGAGAGGTACGCCGGCGTTAATCATAGTGGCCAACTGACGGGTAAAGATAACCATATCTTTGAGTTTGACTCGTTTACCACCAAAACCAGGGATTGGGAACTTACTCTTTTTTTCTTCGGCCACATGAAGTGGCTTGAGCTTACGTTCGCTCAGAATATTCTGAGCAGCCGTCATATTTGTGGCTTCTATGGTGCCGGTGACGCGCTTGTCGTCTTCGTTGAGGGCGGAGTAAGAGAATTTTGCCATACGATTATTCCCGCGTGACACGCAGGATTTCCTCAACTGAGGTTAGTCCCAGCATTGCTTTAATAAGACCGTCCAACTGCATGGTCATCATCCCAGCCTTCATAGCCTCGTTCTGGATGCCTTCACTGGTTGTATCACTCATAATCAGCTTCTGAATCTCTGGGGTGACAGTAAGAGCCTCGTAAATTCCCATGCGGCCACGGTAGCCAGTTTTGTCACCATCTAGCTCGGTTTTGGGTCGCCAAAATGTTAGCTTTGATGACTTTTCTTTCTTGTAAGCGGCAGCAGCGTCAGTGTATAGATCAGTGATGCGCTTCCAGTCTTCTTGTCCCTTGATACCAAAGGCACGTTCAATTTCTTTGAGCTGTTTGTCGTCTGGTGCGTATGGTTCACACTCTTCTGGTACCAGTTTTCTCACAAGACGCTGACCAATGACCACGCGCACAGTACTAGCTATCAAAAACGGCTCGATGCTCATGTCAAGCAAGCGTGGCAGACATGTTGCGGCATTATTTGTGTGTAGTGTTGAGAACACCAAGTGCCCTGTTAGAGCAGCCTGCACGCCAAGGCTAGCGGTTTCACCGTCACGGATCTCACCAACCATAATAACGTTTGGATCTTGGCGCAGTAGAGCACGCAGTCCGTTCACGAAAGTCATACCGGCCACAGGGTTCACCTGCGTTTGGTTAACGCCCATCAGTCGGTATTCCACCGGGTCTTCAACGGTAGAGATGTTGACATCCGGTTTGTTGAGGATATTGAGAACTGAATGCAAAGTAGTAGATTTACCAGAGCCGGTCGGACCGGTTACCAAAATCATACCGTGCGGCTGGACGATTGCATTATTGATGTCTTTGAGAGATTGACCCCAGAAGCCAAGCTGCTCAAGCGTAGCTGGATCACTGGACTCGTCCAAAACACGCATCACAACCTTTTCACCGTCGGTAATTGGTAGGGTAGAGACGCGGAAGGCAAAGCTGCGGCCATTCATGGTGATTTTAAAACGACCGTCTTGTGGGGCGCGGCGTTCATCAATCTTGAGTCCAGATAGGATCTTGATGCGAGAAACCAGGGCAGCCTGGGTACGTTTAGGCAACTTGTTGGCCTCACGGAGGACCCCGTCGATACGGTAGCGCACCTGGACGTGCTTATCGCGTGGCTCGATGTGAATATCGCTCGCCATCGATTTAATGGCGTACTCAATGATTAGGTTTACGGTTTGAGCAATCGGCGAATCTTCGGCCAGATCTTCTTTACTGACTTCCTCTTCGGCTTCATCATCGCCATCTTCGCCAGCTACTTCATTGATCTCGGTGCTTATGTTGCCGCGGTACTGGTCTAGGGCTGCCAAAATGCTACTACGCGTTGCCACATAAATACGAACGTCAGAACCAATCTGCTTTTGCAAAAAGTTAATTGCCTGGACGTCATCGGGGTCTTCCATGGCTAGTTCTTTGACGCCATCATCTCCTAGGCCAGTAATCACCGCCATGTACTGACGGGCGACTCGTTCTGGAATGATGTTGAGCAGTTCGCGGTCGAGTGCCTTAGGGTCAATCTCGACAAACGGGACTTCGATTTCCTCTGAATAAGCCTTGGTCAGCTCGGTTTCTGACATGATGTTAGAGGCCATAACAATTTCTTGCAGTGGTTTTTTCTCGGCCTTAACTTGAGCAAGTAGGTTCTTAAGAGCTTCGCCCTCGACCTTTTTGTTCTTCTCCAGGAGTTTCTTTACGAAAGCATCAGATATACGCATAGTCGTTGAACTTTAGTATAAAGCATAACAATAATAGCGCGAAAGACTTATCGTGGATGAACAGCCAGACGATTGCTAACAACCGCTACAGTCCGTATACTAGAGACTACTAAAAGTGCAAGTTGAGGAGGTGCAACATGGCAGCGAAAGCCAAGAACAATGATGGTGGCAAGACAGTTGGTGACGGACAACAAGACGGCAAGGGTAAGGCGCTCGGGCTAGCGCTTGATCAGATTGAAAAGCAGTTTGGTAAGGGTTCGATCATGAAGATGGGCGATGCTCATAAAGTGCAGGTTGAATGTATTCCAACTGGTAGTATTTCGCTTGATCTTGCTTTAGGTGGTGGTATTCCAAAAGGTCGTATTTTTGAGATTTATGGTCCAGAGTCATCTGGTAAGACGACGCTGACGCTGCATGCGATTGCCGAGATTCAGCGACAAGGTGGTACGGCGGCGTTTATTGATGCCGAGCACGCCCTCGACCCAGCCTACGCCAAGCGCATTGGTGTGGATGTGGAAAACTTGCTTTTGAGCCAGCCGGATAACGGCGAACAAGCACTAGAAATTACTGAGACATTAGTACGCTCATCAGCAGTTGACCTGGTAGTCGTTGACTCCGTGGCGGCACTGGTACCACGCGCTGAAATCGAAGGCGATATGGGTGATGCGCACATGGGCTTGCAGGCTCGATTGATGAGCCAGGCGCTGCGTAAGCTGACCGGTGTTATTAACAAATCAAAGACAACTGTAGTGTTCATTAACCAGATTCGTATGAAGATTGGTGTGATGTTTGGTAATCCAGAGACAACCACTGGTGGTAACGCCCTCAAGTTTTACGCTTCTGTGCGTATGGACATTCGCCGTATTGGACAGATCAAACAAGGCGACAAGATCATCGGTAACCGTACTCGTGTCAAGGTCGTCAAGAACAAGATCGCGCCACCATTCCGCCAAGCCGAGTTCGACATTATGTATAACCAAGGTATCAGCAAGTCAGGTGATATCTTGGATCTTGCAGTCGAAAACGACATCGTAGAAAAAGCTGGCGCCTGGTTTGCCTACGGCGACGAAAAAATTGGTCAAGGCCGTGAAGCCGCAAAGAAGTACCTCGAAGACAATCCAAAGGTGCTTGAAAAAGTCGCCAAACAAGTTACCGAAGCCGCCAATAAGGAGTAGTTTTGTCCGAATCTTTGATACTAATTGTTGATGAACAAGACAACCCAATTGGTGCTGAAGAAATGTACCTTGCTCATGAAAAAGGGCTCATCCATCGTATTGTGAGGATAATGGTAGAAGACGGTCAGGGTAAGCTGCTCTTGCAAAAAAGAAGTGCAAAGATGAAGCGATGGCCAAACTGCTGGGATAACTCAGCGGCTGGACATGTTGATGTGGGTGAGGAGTATGACGAAGCAGCAAAGCGAGAGCTGCAAGAAGAAATTGGAATTGAGCGAGCTAACCTAGAAGAACTAGGGACATATTTCACCGACAGAAAACTGGAGGATATTCCGCATTTTCGAAGATTCAATCGCACATACAAAACTATAGCGACGGCAGAAGAAGTCGTAATTGATCCTGGTGAGGTGAGTGAAGCACGATGGTTTACTCTTGACGAGGTTAAAACACTCATCAACGAGTCGCCCGATATGGTAACAGATGGTCTTGTCGATGTGATGAGTCGCTACTACACCTAGGTATGAAAATTACGGATATAAAGCAACAGGTTAAGCGGCAGGGTCGTTATTCGATTTATGTTGATGGTAAATACTCGTTTAGTTTGAGTGAGAACGAGCTGTTGACGGTCGGGCTCAGGATTGGCCAGGAATACACGCAAGAAGAGTTTGATGATCTGCAGAAAAAGGCCGTGCTCGACAAAGCCTACATGCGCGCGTATGATCAGCTGTCACGGCGAGCTCGTAGCGAATGGGAACTGCGCGACTATCTAAAACGTAAAGAGTACGAAGAATCAATCATCGACCAAATCATCACCACTTTGCAAGACAAAGGTTACGTTGATGACGCTAAGTTTGCAGAAAGCTGGGTGCGCAACCGGCGTTTGCTCAAAGCCACCAGCAAAATGCGCTTACGCCAGGAGCTTCGCCAAAAGCGAGTTAGTGACGATGTTATCAGTAAAGCACTCGAAGAAGATGAAACATCAGAGCAAGCTGTGCTCAAAGACTTGATTGAACGCAAACGCCAGCAAACGCGTTACCAGGACAAAGATAAGCTCATACAGTATCTTATGCGCCAAGGTTTTAGGTATGATGATATAAAATCCGTAAACGAGGAGTTGGAATGGGAAAAGTAAAGCAGGGCGGGCTCGAGTTCCCCGATGAATCATCCAAAAATGCCTTTGCAGAAGGTCTGCGCGCTCCGTTATCTGCTCGGATCGACGATTTTATAATAGGTGACCTAGGAGCGCTGATGGATCCGGCGGTGCATCGCTATTCACCGGTGCGTGTTAGTCTGCAACTTCGATTACGACAGTTGCAAGGGCTAAAAGAGGCTGCATTAACCATGACGCCTGACTCAGCAGTCAAAGTTGGCAATACGGTTTTAGGCATATTAGCTATCATGCAAGAACACAATCAGGCTACTGCTGCATCGGAGACGCCGGCATTGCTTGAGGAACACCCTGTGGACGCGCAACCGCCTGCTGTTGAACAGGCATCGGCTGCAGTGGATCCTTCACAATAATTGCTTTGGCGTTGATCTCGACAATCTGATTGCGGTCAACACTGGTGCCACTGCCTTTGAGATTTTTGAGCATTGACTGGCTGGTGTAGAGTCTTTGAATGTAAAAAGTGGTTGTTTCTGTAGCAAAATCACTAACTTTACCAAGCTTTCGCTTTTTATCAGAGATTACGGCGTGTCCTAGCAAAGGAAAATCGAGGTTAAGGATACTCTTTAGACGTACCAAGTCATCAGGATGTGCGAGCACTTCAAAATCGTTGATGGCAAAACCTTGCGGCAAAATCTCACGAATATCTTGGCTCAGTAGAACCAGCTGGTTTTTAGATTTGGAATCATGGCAAAACCAACCTTCTATCTTGAGGTTATTCGGGTTAATAATTGGCTCGACTGCCGTGGCTACTTGCCCACCAAGACGCAAGCTCATCACTGGAACATTCAGAAGCGATTTACTGAGTTGCAACATGCCCTTTTATTATACAGGAGGAAGCACCGAAGACTGAAGATTGGAGATAACAGATGTCGTGGTATGATATGACCGATGAAAAACGTATATCAAACTAGTAATGCAGAAGAGACTGAGGCGATTGGTGAGCAGATAGGTGCTCAGCTGATTGGCGGTGAAGTGATTGAACTAAGCAGTGATTTGGGCGGCGGCAAAACTACTTTTGTACGAGGCTTAGCCCGCGGCGTTGGCAGCGCTGACCGTGTAGCTAGTCCAACTTTTACGATCAGCAAGGTCTACCAGGCGCCGGATTTTGCTATTCATCATTTTGATTTTTATCGTTTGCAAGAAGCTGGCCTTATCAAGCATGAACTCGAAGATGTCCTGGGTGATGAAAAAGTCGTCACAGTGGTTGAGTGGAGTGACGTGATTGCAGATGTGCTGCCAGAACACACCATCAAGATTGATATTACAAGCAACGGCGAGAACCGCCGCACCATAGCCATTGACCAACCAGGCGGTGCAAACTGATGCTGGTACTGACGATAAGAACCGATAAACCTGAAGCTGGACTGAGACTCTTCCAGGACGATACAGAAGTTGCGTCGCGTGTCTGGCAGGCTCACCGTGAATTGGCTGAAACCATTCACCTTAAACTGCAAGAACTACTGGACGAAGCGGATATGTCCCTAAACGATATTCAAGGCATTGTATGCTACAAAGGTCCAGGCAGTTTCACGGGACTTCGGATTGGTATGAGTGTGGCGAACGCGCTGGCGTGCAGTTTGCAGATTCCAAGCATTGCGGCGAATGGCAAAGATTGGCAGCAACAAGGAGTCTCGCAGCTCGCATCAGGCCAGACAGATTCTGTCATGTTGCCAGAGTATGGCGGACAAATACACATCACTCAACAGAAAAAGTAAGATTACGCAGCCTATCGTTGCGTTTGCAAAAACGCGGGCGTATTATAGAGTCAGGATTTTGATCGTTTTTTGGGAAAAAAGTCCAATGCAGACAACTTAATTAACTGATATTTCAGATTTTCCACCTTTGGCTAAAGAAGTGATAGTGATGACAAGGTGCGGACTTCTGTTGAAACACATAGAAAGGACATGATATGGATCCAATAACCATAGCTTTAGCTGTGATTGGAATCGCTGCTGGCTTTGGTGCGAGCACGGTTGTCACCAAGAAGAAATCTGGTGACGCACAAGCTAACGCCGAGAAGGAGCTTTCTAAAGCCAAGAAAGAGGCGCGCAAACTCGTTGACCAAGCCCGCGAGGAAGCGGCACAAGCGGCTGAAGAAGCCCGACGTGATGAGCAAACCCGCCGCAGGGAAGTCAAGCAGATTGAGCAACGTTTGCTTGATCGCCAAGAAGCGCTCGACAAAAAACTCGATAGTCTTGATAAACGCAACGAATCACTCCGCAAGGCCGAAGACGAAGTCGAGGAACTCAAGAACGAGATTCGGGCAATTCGCGGCAAGCAACAAGAGAAACTCGAGAAGATCGCCAAGCTAACTAAAGAAGATGCCGCCGACAAGCTCATGAAGATGACCGAGCGTGACATCAAGAACGACCTAACCGGACTCATTTCTAAGCGCCAAAAGGAAGCTCAAGATCATGCCGAAGATTTGGCTGGTTTAATTATCGTGACAGCTATGGAACGGATGGCCAGTGAGGTTACAGCAGAGCGAACGCTCACTAGTATCAAGCTAGAAGATGAAGAAATGAAGGGGCGCATCATTGGTAAGGAAGGCCGTAACATTCAAGCCCTGCAGCGTGCTACTGGTGTCGACATCATGGTTGATGACACGCCAGGCTACGTTGTGCTCAGTAGTTTTGATCCGATTCGTCGTGAAGTCGCTCGTCAAGCCATGGAAATGCTGCTTAAAGATGGCCGTGTTCACCCAGGTAGAATCGAAGAAGTTGTTGAAAAAGCTCAAAAGAACGTACACAAAGACGTCATCAAAGCAGGTGAAGATGCTGCTCGTGAAGTCGGTGTCATTGGCATTCCGCGTGAAGTGCTAGAACTGCTCGGTGAGCTAAAGTACAGAACCAGTTACGGCCAGAACGTGCTCAAGCACAGTACTGAGATGGCTCACATGGCCGGCATGATCGCTGAAGAAATTGGTGCTGACGTTAAGACTACTAAGTACGCTGCACTGGTACATGATCTTGGCAAGGCTTTGACGCACAAGATGGAAGGCAAGCATCACCACATTAGTGGCGAAATGCTGCGTAAATATGGCGCACCAGAAGCTGTAGCCTTGGCCGCCGAACAACACCACGACGATGTTGAAGCAACCACCAAAGAAGCTTTAATTGTCCGTGTAGTTGATGCTATTAGCGCATCACGTCCAGGCGCGCGCAACATCAGTGCCGAAAACTTTGGTGACCGTATGCGTGATCTAGAAAACGTAGCAACTGGGTTTGATGGTGTCGATAAGGCTTACGCTATCAGTGCTGGTCGTGAAGTACGTGTCTTTGTACAGCCAAAATCAGTAGATGATTTGTCTGCAATCAAAATGGCCCGCGATATCGCTACCAAGATTGAGTCAACCATGCAATATCCAGGTACCATCAAAGTTAACGTCATTCGCGAAACCCGCGCCATAGAATTCGCCAAGTAGGAGGCAACAATGATAACTATTTGGTTTGAGCCGCACAGTACCACAACCGATAATGAAGCAAAACTTGCCAGTGGCTGGAATGACGTAGATTTATCTGAGCTTGGAGTTGAGCAGCTAAAAACACAGTGGCCGAGTCGGTGCAAAGAGCGTGAGTTAGATGCAATATATTCATCCGATATGCAACGAGCATATAAATGTGCAATTTTTGTGGCAGAGCTGGAGAGTATCCCAGTGTATGCCGATCGTCGTCTTAGGGAATGTAACTACGGCGACTTAACTCAGGTAGACAAAAAGATTGTTGACGAGCAAAAAGTGCAGAGGATAGACGAGCCGTTCCCTAACGGTGAAAGCTATCAGGATTGCATGGGCCGCATGGGAGAGTTTTTAACATATCTTAAGGCAAACTTTGACGGCAAGACTGTCATGATAATAGGTCATCGCGCTACCCAGTACGGACTAGAACATCACATTGCGGGTAAGACAATCGAACAGTGTGTCACAGAGCCCTGGACATACCAACCAGGCTGGAAGTACGAGCTATAATAAAGGACATGAAGATTACAAAGTATGTGCATTCGTGTTTACTGATCGAGAAAGATAACAAGGTTGTGCTGTGTGATCCCGGGCAGTTCAGTTGGGAATCAGGTTTGGTAGATATTGATGCTTTACCCCAGCTTGATTTGATTATTATCACGCACGAGCATTTTGACCATATGCATATGCCGTTTGTTACTGCGTTGCGCGGCAAGTTTCCTGATGTGCAAATTTTGACTACACCAAGCGCCAAACAGCAACTAGAATCAGCGGGTGTAAATAACGTAACGACCGAATCGCATGAGCTAGCTACTATATTTTCTAGTCAGACTCATGCCAGCCTTGACCCACTCGGCGATGCGCCAGAAAACATTGCTGTGCATGTCTTTGATACGGTAACTGTTGGTGGTGATCGGCATGATCTAGAAGAGACTAAAGCTGTGCTTGCTTTGCCGGCTACTGCACCATGGGGTTCCATGATGTCTGCAGCTACAATGCTGCAACGCCTCAAACCGCAATATGTTATCCCGATTCATGATTGGCACTGGAACGAAGCAGCACGTTCACAGGCGTACGACAGGCTTGAGGCCTTTGCTAAAGATATTGGTATAACATTCTTGCGACCTGTTGACGGCCAGCCGCTTGAGGTTTCAGTATGAAAATTCTCTACATTGGTGATGTCATGGCTGAGCCGGGTATACGGGTGGTAGAAAAAGTTTTACCGAAGCTGCGTGCAGACAAGTCAGTTGATTTTGTGATTGCTCAGGCTGAGAATGTCAGTGAAGGCAAAGGCTTTTTACCGGCCGACATGAAGCGCCTACAAAAAGCTGGTGTTGATTTCTTTACGGGTGGCAATTGGACTTCACATAAAACCGAGATACATTCTTTGCTAACTGACCCAAACAGTCCCGTGATTGGCCCGGCCAACATGCATAACTGTCCAGGCGAGGGCTGGAAGATTGTGCAGACCAAACAGGGCAAAGTTTTGGTGGTGAGTTTACTCGGTGCAATTGTTGGTCGCGATGCCGAGACGCCAGTTGATCATCCACTCCACACAATCGATACAATTTTGGCCGAACATGCTGACGATGTGGCGGCTGTGGTTGTAAACTTCCACGGTGATTTTAGTAGCGAAAAAGTTATCATTGGGCACTACTTGGATGGTCGCGCAAGCTTAGTGGTGGGTGATCACTGGCACGTTCCAACCGCCGATGCCCGTGTACTGCCAAAAGGTACGGCGCACATTACCGACGTCGGTATGTGCGGCACACTTAACTCATCGCTTGGCGTAACATTTGAGTCAGTCCTAACGCGCTGGAAGGATGCCAAAATTGTCCGTAATGAAATTGAAGGCAATGGCCCGGTTCAGTTTTGTGCAGTCCTTGCCGACATAGACGAATCAACTACCCAGGCCCGCTCTATCGAGCAAATTAGATTAGTTTTGGAGTAGTTCTACAGGTGACGCTCGAGCCAGTTCATCTTTCTAGGATATTTATAAGCTGGGCGCTTATTTGCGCTCGGGCTTAGGCCGACAGAATAACCGCGGGCTGCAAAGACTTGCTTGAGTGTGGCTGGGTCATCAGTGTAGATACCATCGACACCTAGGTCGAGCAGACGAGACATTTCCTTAGCTTCGTTGACGGTCCAGACATGTACTTCGACACTGCGCTTATGAGCACCTTCCACAAACTGCTCGTTCACGACATCTATAATCTCGTCGCCAAACTCTTTGGTTGCCGGTATGCTAGCGATATCACCGTGCCACAGGCCATCATAGCCATCAAGCGGCATGCCCATGCAGGCAAACCAAAACTTACCTACTTCTTGCTCTGACATGGCACTTGGTGTGCCTGCTGGTGCTCCGGCCCGCAGTCTTGCAACACTATCTTCTGAAAACGAAGCCAAAATGACTCGGCCAAATGCATTGTGATGGCGTAGCGTTTCTAGGTATGGCTCAACTGCAGCATCGTGTTTTGCATCAATACTCCAGCGATTGCTCGGAAACGCTTCTAGTAAGTCACTGAGCGCTGCGACTCCGTAGCCATCCCGTTGGACAGCACGCAGGTCGCGGAGGGTGAGCATGGAGATAGGCGTGTCGTCAGCTAACGTATCATCATGCCACGCCGCTAGTTCACCGTCGGCCAGTAAGTGCACGTCGGTTTCTAGGTAGGCAAAACCAAGTTCTACTACGGCGTACTCAAAGGCTTCCATGGTATTTTCTGGTGCGGCTAGGTTGCCGCCACGGTGGGCGTATGCAATCGGGCCATCGTGTTCGAGCGCAGTGCCTTCCCAACCAGTTCTCTGTATCATGGACATATTCTACAATGAAGAGACTAGTTAGTATAGTCACTCATGCCAGAATGCTATAAGGGTCCCTCAGCAAAATTATTGGCATAAACTATAACTTTCAGGTATAATCACCCCCTGTTAGCGCTGTCCCGAGTTAGGGAAAAGAGCAGCCCGAGCAAAAATCGCATTTTTTGCCCGGAGCGATGAGAAAAACCGCAGGTTTGTCTCATTACCATCGGGGTGTAGCTCAGTTGGCTAGAGTGCGCGGTTTGGGACCGTGAGGTCGTAGGTTCGAGTCCTATCACCCCGACCAATGAAAGAGTCGTCCATTCGGACGGCTTTTTCATTGGTCAGTGCTAAGTCTCGGTTCTACGACTCGAATTTGCCTTGGCAAATACGAAAGTCGTAGGTTCGGTCAGCAAGGCCACGCGCAGATGCTTGCATCGAGCATGGCCGCAGCTGTGCACTGTCCTATCACCCCGACCAATCAAAACGTTGTTCCTTCTGATGGTAGTTTCGTTCATAGCACTACTTTTTATAGATCAGGACAATCCAGTATACTAATATGTATGTTTGAAAGACTCAGAAGACCTAACCAGCGACCGCGTTCTTGGAGAAGGGACGTTATAATTGGAAGTCTGTTTTTAGTCAGTGATCATGCTATGGAATCCGAAGGAGCTGTATGGTCGTGGGACTTAGTAAAGTGGCAGCAAAGAATGGACCCCAATTTTGTTGTACAGCAGCCAAGCATAGTCGTCACACTGAATGCTCTACAAACTGAGCGAGTCGTATCGGGGCATTTTGAAGATTTTGACCAAGTATCTCCCAGTGCGCGTCCCGCGCGTATTCCAAGAAAGTTTTTTCGCCTGGAACCGATGGGGGTCATGCTGGCAATTGAAGCATGCGATGAGTTAGCGCAGTATCCTGACAAGCCCGTATGGCTACCAGAGCCGGGTCGTCCGATAGAAGTACAAATGCCAGATAACTTTAACTTAACCAAGCCGGAAGCTCCTCTCATGCAGGATCCATACTCACGGCCTTGAATACCGTATTGCAGGGGGTCTACTGATTACGGGGATGGACGAAAAGTCGTGTTGTTTGGTGTGCTCGGTCTGTAATCACTAGTTTTTTGTTTATGCTTGCACTGACCTGAACTCGCGGGTAGACTTGCTCTATGAGCGAGCGCGTAATGAACGGGGTCGAACAACTATTGGCAGCACCGGCGCCAGAAAGCTTAACTGACTTTGTAGATTTTTGCGTTACTGAAGCAGTGCCGCCCGTACAAACCATGACGGCGTACATAGGAGAAGTTGCTGTTCAGACGGAGGCGCCACACATTGAAATTTCTGACCCAGCCGAAGAACGTTTATTTGCACTCCATCCACTAATGCGCGAAGCAACTGAAATGGTCGATGGTGAATTTCCTGCTCCGCACGAGCTTCATCCATTTAGGTTAGATTACCGGCGAGCTGTCACTGTTGACGGCAGTGACTTCTGTATACCGATGGCCGATGCACGTTCCTTCCTAGATTTTATGGAGGGCAGCATGACCTTTCGTCAAAGTCTGAATCAGCGCTACATTATCCGCGGCGGTAGCAGGGAAGATCTACATATCGACTTGCCAGACTTGCCTAAAGTTAAAAGCAGAATTGATGAGCTTGGTGCTCATCGCCGCGGACAATCAGTACCAGTTCTAAATGCCCTTGCATCAGCATATTTCTGGGCAGACAAGAAGTTTGTTACTCCGTCAGAGACAGTGAGTGAGATGGCTCGTTATGCACCTGCTGGGCTGCTTTTACCAATGCTAATTACCATTGAAGAAGAATTTCCAAGCGTTCACGCAAACATCGCCCCATTGTTGTCAGAGTATCACGCAACGGGCAGGACATTCTCGAATGGTGTAATTTGGGGAATATATCCAGAGGATCTAATCAGACGTAAACTTATTGATGGTACTGCAACTGACCAAACTACTTGGGCGGCCCACTTTGATGAAGCCACTTTTGATGAGCAGTTTTACGCTCAAGATGCAGACCCAAGTCTGGTGTTAGCAGAGGTTGAACAGCGTAAGGCCCAGCAACTAACTCGTGTAGAAAACTAGAGACAGGAATCAAAGAGGATACACCATATGAAACAACAACGAGCATCGGCCGCATTATTATCTCGGCTTCACGAACGGGTTGCAGATCTGGAGATTGATCGTCGTCTTGAGGATCAGGGCGTGCTGTTCACAGCTTGGCCAGGCCTACAATATGGACCAATTGCCTGGAATCTTAGTATGGAAGGTAGTCGCTATAGGACCAGGTATGTCGTGATTGAAGAATGTACAACGGGTGCTCCTGGTTGTGGTCCGGACCCAGACCGAACTGTTGATGTTCGGCGTCTGGTCTGTAACCTAACTACCGATACAGTCTACTCTAGGCGGGAACAGTTTTCGTTGCCTCGCAATATGGGTGGGCGTATCGAGCTTAGCAATGGCGTTGGCTACACCGCACTGCATGCATTGAGCAGCTTTGCCGATGTCCTGGCTCATATAGACAGCGGTTCAGCATCTGCGCATGTTGACTCGATAATAGAGCAGGGTGCCTCTTGGCCACCACAAGCCAGCGGCCGCCCGATAGGCTTGGAGAGTCCTCTTTTATTAGCGCGTGTTGATGCACTGTTACTGACTGCAACTCAACTGGCATCTCAATAATTGGATTGAACACGGGTGTGATGCTATACTTAGCGTAAGCACTTTAAGAGGTCACGCGTGAAAACAAAGATTCAATATATACCATTAGTCGTACTATTTCTGATTGGCTCACTGACGCCAGTCCTTTTCCTGACTCAAAAAGCCAGTGCAGCAACCTTTGTAGTCAATTCTGTGCTCGATACAGTCGATGACAATCCCGGTGATGGTAACTGTGATGACGGTGCAGGCAACTGTACTTTACGAGCGGCTATAGAAGAAACCAATGACCTAGCTGGCGCCGATACAATTAACTTTGGTATCCCTGGCGCCGGAGCACATACCATTACTATCGGTTCGGCGTTGCCTGACATAATTGATCAGGTTACAATTGACGGCTCAACAGAAGCTGGTGCTGCCTGTGGGGACCTTGCTCCAGATACGTTACCCGCTGAGAGCAATACGCCACATACTCTGATGATTGAGATAGACGCTGATGGCCTTACGAGTCAGTCGGGTATTCTTGAGATCACGAGTCACACGGCTAGTAACTCAATTATTCGTGGCCTAGTGATTAATAACATGGGGACTGCATCGGGCGGAATCTATGTAAACAATAACTCCGTATCGACAAATATTGATGATGTATTGATTGAGTGCAACTACGTAGGAACAAATGTAGCTGGATCAGCTGCTGTTAGTGCCGGTACATTCGGCATAAACATTGGTCAACCTACCAATCGGATTATTATTCGAAATAATCTTGTTGCAGGCAGTCAAGACAACGAGGCTTTAGGCATCTATCTGACGCTTGACGCTAGTAACTTTGAAGTAGTTGGAAATGTGGTAGGGCTTGATGCCAATGCAACATCAGTGATTGGAAACCAGGGCAGGGGCATATTTGCTTACTTCAGTAACGGAATTATCGAGGGCAATATTGTAAGCGGCAACAACCTCAGTGATCTGAGTGCAGCAGAAGAGGTAGAGTTAGGCGCTATTGATATAGAAAACTCTAATGGAATTGTAGTGGCAGGTAATCTAGTCGGCTTGAATATTTCTGGCGATGTAGTAGAGAACGGATCCGATGGCATAAATGTATTCGGTAGTGAGAATGTCACAATTGGTGGCGACACTATTGGAGAACGCAACTATATTGCCGGAAATGCTCGCAATGGTGTTCGGATGTATAGCCGCTGCAATGGCGCCTCAAGCCTAAACAATACGGTAATCGGCAATTACATCGGTACTAACACGACCGGTGCAGTTGAGGCAGGCTACGGTAATGTTGAATCTGGTGTGGCAGTCAACGAGTATTTTGGCTCTTGTGGGACCGTATCAGATATTCGGATTGGCGGCATTAATGATGATGCAGAAGCAAATATCATCGCAGGCAATGGTGATGATGGCGTGCTAATCTACCAAACACCTGGCACCGATGTAAGAGACATCGCTGTGCTAGTGAATTCTATCCATAGTAACGGTGGCATTGGTATTAACTTAGCCGAAGATACTGACGGTGACGGTATTGCAGAAACGGATCTGGGCGTTAACCCAATAAATAGCAATCAGCTGACGAACCCAACCACTCTCGCAAACTCGTACGTCAACTATGCAGTTATCAACTCAGCGACATACAATAATAGTGGCGTAACCGTAAATTATGATTTGGCAGCCAATGAAAGTGATGGCAGCGTCGAAGTGATCGGCTATCGGCTTGATATTTACTTGAACACAGAAATCGATGGGTCCGGTCACGGCCAAGGACGTACGCACTTGGGCTACTTCATTGTCAGCGGGTCAGTAGATGACGCTCAGCACACCTTTGTCCCGCCAATTGAAGTAAGTGATGGCATGAGTGTTAGCGCTACTACAACAGTACTAAAAACACCGGTGGTAGAGAACTAATGAAGTACCTTATACGAACCATTACTGTCTGGGTTTTCATTGTTTCGTTTGGTGTCTTTGTTGCGCCAAACGCATTGGTAAGCGCCCAAGAAATTACTCCGGATCCAGGCGCCTACGATTTTAGTTCCACTTCTGAGTTTTCAGAAAGCCAGTTACTGACAGAAGGTGCCGATGTGCCCGTTACGCCCGCACCAACTGATGAGAACTCAGCTGCTGCTGGAGATGCTGCTGCTGACTTGGCTGATACAGGCCAGCCGGTCATCCATATGGTTGCTGGCGCTGTTGTCTTGATCACGGGCTCAGTCATTGTGTATCAAAAACGCCTAAGAGCCTAGCGTCGGTTAGTTTGCAGACGTATAATAGAGCCCAATGAACTACATCATTGCCATTGTCGGCGTATTTTTATTGCTAATAATCTCTGAGTACCTCTGGAGAAAGCAACACGTCCGCGGAGAGGTTGGTCGCAAACTAGTACACGTTACGGTTGGGATGTATGTAGCTTTCTGGCCGTACTTTATGAGCTGGCAAGAGATTCGGGTGATGTGTATTGCGTTCTTCTTTGTGGTGCTGATATCGCAAAAACTTAACACATTCAGGGCTATACATGAGGTTAGTCGTCGCACACATGGCGAACTATTATTCCCGGTGGGTATCATGATTGCTTCATTCTTTGCGAGCAATGAACTAGTGTTTACAGTGGCTGTGCTGCACCTGGCTTTGGCTGACGGCTTCGCGGCTATATTGGGCACTCTATACGGGCAGCGGCGAAATTATCGTGTCTTTACCTATAAGAAGAGCGTCGTTGGCACACTCACTTTCTTAGCTATATCATTTCTGTTAATTGGCTACGTAGTTGTAACTCAGGGCTCGTCGTACGCGCTTGCTAACATTTGGATTGTTATTTGGTTGCCAGTCATAGCAGCATTTATGGAAAACGTTGGCATCTTGGGTCTGGATAATGTGCTAGTTCCGTTGGTTGTGGTGGCTGGACTGAATACCTTACAGCTTATCTGATATACTGAAGAGCATGACTACACAGAAAAAGAACCAGAAAAAATCTCCATACCAAAAGGCTAAACAACACCTCGAAGATTATTTGAGCGAATTTGTATACGGTGGCATTGATGGTGCTGTGACTACTTTTGCAGTCGTGGCTGGCGCAACAGGTGCGCGTTTTGACTCTAAAGTTTTGCTGGTGCTCGGCTTTGCAAACTTGATTGCTGACGGCTTCTCTATGGGTGTAGGCTCCTACCTTTCGACCAAATCAGAACAACAGCTTATGGAAAAGAAAGGTGAGTCGATCGTTGATGAGCCTTCACCGGTTATCAACGGCGTGACCACATACGCATCGTTCATACTAGTTGGGCTCGTACCATTGCTGGTATTCACAGCAGACTTTATCTTTGATCTTGGTATGAACAACATGGATGCTTTCTATCTCACGGCGTTTATGACAGCACTAGCTTTTGTTGGAATTGGTTTGCTCAAGAGTCGTGTTGCTCAAGCGCCACGTGTCCGTGCAATCATGGAGACATTAGTTCTGGGTGTAATTGCAGCAGGCCTTGCGTATGTCTTAGGTGATTTGCTCGAGAAGCTGATCACTGGCTAGAGACACCTGTCTCTGTTATAATGGCCACGTTCAGTTGATGCCAGCGGGTGTCGTATAGTGATTAATATGCTAGCCTTCCAAGCTTGAGACGCGAGTTTGATTCTCGCCACCCGCACCAAACAAAGAGTCCGCCAAGTGCGGGCTTTTTGTTTGGCAGTGGCCGTGAAGCAAACTCGATCGCCCGATAGGGCGAGTTTGCTCGTAACGAGCACGCGCAGAAGCTCGCTTCGAGCATGCGAGGAAACGGATTGTCTCGCCACCCGCACCAAACAAAGAGTCCGCCAAGTGCGGGCTTTTTGTTTGGCAGTGGCCGTGAAGCAAACTCGATCGCCCGATAGGGCTAATTAGTCAGTCGCTACGCCAAAGATTGTGGTGTTGGCATCGCCCTGCAAAATACTGGTTGATTTCTTTGTAGCCACATCGTAGTTGAACAGGCTGTAATTGTTAAACTCTCCTGTGCTGGTTATGACGTACTTCTCGCTGACGAAGTAGACATCTAGGATTGGCTGGTCTGACTCAAAGAATACTAAGCCTTCGTTGTCGCGAACTAATGAAAGTTGCTTGTCTTCAACGTAATATGGTGTGTTTATGCCGGCCGCAAAACCTGTAAGAAAACTCCTGTAGCGAGTCGTTCCATTGGTATTCTTCTCGCCTGCTTTGCCAATAGTGCTTACTGTGGTCGATTTGTTGTCTTTGACAGAAAATACGCTGACGTTATAGGGAGCTTTAAGGGCAACACCTGGTCCCTCGGTGGCCGTATCAATAACTCCCGTTACATAGATCAATTGTGAGGTATCTGCTGATGAAGCAATTGAGGCAAATGTATCGGGGTCAACGTCCTGGAGTATACGAGTTTTTTTGCTAGTTGCCGTATCAAGAACAAATGGAGTGAACGTTAGACCGTCGCTGTTTAGCTTTGCGTATGACTGAAAGATTGCACGGTTGTTCTTGCTAGACCAGCCAAGCAGAATAATACCTGGCTCATCGTTTGTAAAAACAACTTTCTTATTCTCGCCGTTAAAATCTACGCTGGTTAACTCATTCTTAGTGGCATCGGTTCCGACTACAGCAAATAATACGCCCGTCTGATCGTTATCGATAACCATGTCAGTGATCTGTGCACCTGCTGCACCTTCGTAGACTTTTTTATAAGTAGTACCGTGGTCAATACTTGCATATACAGTGGCGTCATCAACGAAAGCCACCTTTGCGCCCGTTGTGTCTGATGCAACAATGGCTGCGTCACGTGTCAGCTTCTGAATCTCGGTGCGCTCACCACCAGCTGCAGGCCGTGTAAACAGGGCAACTGGATCCGATGACTTAGCACGGAAGGCATATGCAATGGTCTTGGGTTCGTAGGTAGGTGCTTCAACGGCTTGTTCTGGTGCGACTTGCTGAACTGCAGGTTCGTCTGAACTTTGCGACATAAAGAACCAGGCGCCCACGGCTGCTCCAACCAACACCAGTACAATCAGTATAACTGCTAATGGTTTTTTGCTTTTAGGCTGCTTAACTGGCAAAGCTTGTGGTGCGGGTGAGGTGTGGTCGAGTTCCATGTTCTGGTTAGCAGACTGGAAGACATCATCCTCGGTCTTTAAAGGCACTACTGGATTAACTGGTTCCGCCGGAACGGCAGTATCTGGTACGGGCGTTTGCTCTACATCTAGGTTTGTTGGGTCGTTGTCTTTGTTTTCTGGGTTTGGTGCTTGTGGGTCCATAATTAAGGTTTCCTTTTATGCTTAGTAGTATAGGAATAGAACCTCTGTTTTGCAAGAAGTACGCTAGAGAAGGTATACTATGACAGTTCGTGAAGGTACGCCCCGGTCTTTTCGTCTAAAGCCAAAAAGGGCGGAGTCTCTTCAGAACAAAAATGTGCGAGCACTTTTTGCTCCTCATCGGCCCCGGTAGCTCAGCTGGATAGAGCAGGAGACTTCTAAGCTCAAGGTCGTAGGTTCGAGTCCTACCCGGGGCACCAGCATATAACTTTGGCTTAATGCCGGAGTTATATGCTGATCCAGGCTGGATACGAACCGTGCGGCGCAGCCGAGGTTCGGTCGTCCAAGCCACGCACAGGAATTTATTCCGAGCATGGCTGCAGACGTGCATTATCCTACCCGGGGCACCAAGCTACAAGTCGAGTAATATGCTCGGCTTTTTGTTTCACATATCTAATATATTGAATCGGCTGTCATAACTTGAGATGTTAAAGCCCGTATGTTTGTTAAAAGGTTCTAGAATCAACTATGATAGGTGCATGGAGCGCTTAGCAGCATTGAGCAAACAAAGTATCGCCGGACTAGTCTTATTTCTTGCTGGTACTGTGGCGCTGATGGGTATAATAACAGCAGAAGCGTACTATCCGACTGTATACAGCACGGCCACAAACGAAATCAGTGACTTGGGCTCAACTCGGCCACCAAATCCGGTTATCTATCAGCCATCGGCGACGATTTTTAATCTGACGATGATAACAGCCGGGATACTAATATTGACCGGTGTGTACTTTTTATTCCGAGCAGGCACAAAGAAAGTGCTGCTTGTACCACTGGGCTTATTCGGAATGGGGATTATTGGTGTTGGGTTATTTCCGGGAAACACGACGCCACATGCCTACTTTGCTTTGATCACGTTTGTGTCTGGGGGTGTCTCAGCGGTTCTTTCGGCAAAAGTGGTTAATGGCCCCTATAAATTTGCTTCGCTGTTATTGGGTACGGTAGCGCTTGTCGCATTGTTCCTAGCGGGCGTTTTTATTCCTCATCTCGGCGACGGCGGCACAGAGCGCTGGATAGCCTACCCAATTACGCTATGGCTAACTGGCTTAGGTGGCTATTACCTGGGCGCTTCAACTTCTGATAGGTAATGTAACTAGATCAGCTCAGGATGCTCGTCGGACAAAAGTGTTCGCAAATGGCGACGGCCAGCCGGGCCAATGCCTTTAACTCCAGTCGTCACAGCCTCTTGGTATATTTTTAGTACGACACTGTCAGAAATAACAGCTTGCCCAATTGCGCGTCGCCGTGCCGACCTTTCGCTTGCGTAATACACCTGATCCATCGTGATAGTTGGTCTGACAAACTCCTTTGGATGAGTGATGATATCTGGTCGTGTACGCGATATGAGCACACGCCAAATTGGCCGAGCCAAGCCAACGCATGCGTTCCATTCATGTTCTTGTGGTGTGTCTGTCCAATGCCGAGGAACTTCTGTAATAGTCTTGCCTCGGTCAGCTCGATCTTCTCGAATCACATGACCTAAGTTACCCAGGTGATAGTACATTGGGTCAAGCAAACGATAGGCCGGACGGTTGCCGGAGATGTTGTCATCGACAATCAGCTTTGGTCTTTCGCCATAGAGCAGTATTTGAGTCTCAGGACGCATTGTATCTGGTACACCGGCATGAGCAACCATATCCTGCAGTAAATTCCACGAGAGGCGTCGGCGAGGATTTTCTGGGTCACGCTGATTATCACCTATGGCAGCAAAACGAAAGGCCGCATCAAATGGCAGGGTACCTTCTTCGATAAGAGACTGGAAAGAATCATAGAGCTCAAGCCCGTCATACCAATAGCTGCTAAATGGTAATGGTTCGGTGCGTTCTGCTAAGTCCGGCATGCTATACAGTGTAGCAAACAAGACGCCATGTCAAAACCAGTATATAGATTGTCACAGTGGCAGCTTTGCGGTATGGGCGCTTTGATCTATTGCTACGCTTACAAACGAGCTCGCCTCAGTTGGTTACACCACACGATTTAGCGCGGCAAGTAATGCTATCATATAGGCATGAAAAGGCCCGCACAGTTTCGTGACCCACAACTGGAAACATCCGGTGATGTCATTGGATTTTATCCGCGCGAGTTCTATATTTTTGATAACTTCTCGTCCTTCCAAGTCGACTACAAAGGGCGACGCTGGCCAACGTCTGAGCACGCATATCAAGCATCACATTTCTTTGAGACTGCTCCAGAATTAGTAGAAGCAATCTTTGAGACACGTTCGGCACATGATGCATATAAGATTGCAAAAGCGAATGCTGATAAGGCACCAAAGAACTGGGAAGAAGTAAAGATCGGCGTCATGTATGAAATCTGCAAGCTCAAGTTAACCCAAAATCCGTATGTGCTAGAAAAGCTATCATTTAGCGGTGATCTCGATATCATTGAGGATTCTCCAAAAGACGACTTCTGGGGCTGGGGGCCAAAACGTGATGGTCGTAATGAGCTTGGCAAAATCTGGATGAAGCTGCGTGACGAGCTTAGATCAGGCAAACTTGGCATTATGTAAAAGGCCTGGTCTGATTGCTAACGGTACGCTTTTAACATAGACGTTGATTGTAGTACTATTTGATCATGACGTTGTTTCTTGTTGTTGTTTTATTTCTCGGCGTTAGCATTGTAGTGTATATGGCGTTTCTGCATCCCAAAAGTGCTGGCAAGGCCAATCAGGCAGCACATAACCTTGACGCACTATCTCCGCCTCTTGCCGCCTCGTTCACCTGTGGTTATGCAGATTTTGGCTTCTGCACGCTTACGATAGATTCGTCAGGTGTACGTTGTGAGCAAGCGGGCAGCACACTTTTTAAACTTGCCTATGATGAGATTACAGAAGTACTTACATCGTACTGGGCCGTACGTTTTGTGACTCCTACGACAAGTTATGCTATTACTGCGCTGCATAAGCCGCAGACAAATCAACTTACTGGTGTTGCGACTCGGCAAGTGGTCGCGACAGAACCGGCTACGCTCCGAGAGTTTGAACAGCTATTATCTGCTCATAACGTATCTTTCAAAAGAAAACTTACTCTTCAAAAACATATGGTTGTTGCGCTTGGATGTGGCCTACTGTCGCTACTTTTTTTGATCTATCTGGTGTACATGAAGACCCAGTAATTATCGACTGCCTGTATTGTAAACTAATCCACTCTGATGTATAATCACCTCTGTTATTTATGGCGGGCTTAGCTCAGTTGGTTAGAGCGCCGGGTTGTGGTTCCGGAGGTCGTGGGTTCAATCCCCATAGCTCGCCCCAAGAAAAGACCAGTCCTTCTGGGCTGGTTTTTTCTTGGGCTTGTTTACGAGACTGAACCCACGACTGTCGTGGGTGAGAAATGCCTGGTGGCATTTTGCAAGAAAACCTTCTCATGAAAACTTGTTTTCATTGATGAAGTTTTGGGGCCGCGGAACGTGGCCAATCCCCATAGCTCGCCCCAAATAAAAATGATCCCAGTTGGGGTCATTATTATTTTCTAGACATATAACTGAAGTAACTCTAGATATAGCCACCGATAAGGGCGAGGATTACACCAAGCGCAGCACAGACTTGGCCGATAACCCAGAAGCGCATGGTGACTTTTGTTTTGGGCCAGCCGCTGGCTTCGAAGTGATGGTGGATCGGTGCGGCAATAAATACTTTTCTTTTGAACAGTTTTTTGGACGAGATCTGTATCAGGCTTGAGCCTGCCTCGGCTACAAAGACAAGTGCAATGAGTGGTAACAAAAAGAGCGTGTCGGTGAGCATGGCAACCACACCAAGTGCTGTGCCAAAACCAAATGAGCCAACATCACCCATGATAAAACGTGCTGGTGCAATGTTGAACCATACGTAAGCTAGCAAGGCTCCCACAACCGTCATGCAGAAGCCAGCAATCCCAAAGAGGCCTTGTAATGCTGCAATCACACCGAATGCTCCAAAAGCACTAACCAATAATCCGCCAGCTAAGCCGTCAACACCATCGCTGATGTTGACAGCGTTACTGGTACTGACAATTACCAGTACAAATAGCGGGATTAATAGAATGCCGAGTTCTAAAAATCCACCACCTGGCAGTTGGATGGCAGTATAACCAAGCTTGTAATAGAAGAATACGGCGCCAATCAGTCCGACAACTGATATCATGGCAAACTTAATCGGTGCCCGTAAGCCAGCGACGTTCCCGCCAATACCACGAATATTGATGATGTCATCAACAAGGCCAACCGCGCCACCACCAAGCAGTGCTGCCAGTGGCAACCAAGTTTGCTGGCGGTCCAAGTTGAACAGGACAGTAGTAAGGGTTATTGCAATGATTCCAACTAGACCTGCCATCAATGGAATTTGTCGTTTGATACGCAGACTGCTAATGACTTTGAGTTCATCGCCAGTAGTTGAATGGGTGCGTGAGCGTTTCCAAAGCCGATGCTTATAGGCAAAGTGCGTATAGATTGGCGTAATCAGCATGGCTACTAGAAACGTGAAAACGCTGAGTAGGAGAACGATAGTGTATTGTTCGGTATCTTGAGTTGTTGTGACCATAATTTGGAGTGTTTTTGAAAACCTGCGACCAGTATAGCACAGAGAGTTTATGCTTTCGCTCATGACTTGGTCGTGTAGAATTATGATATGGAAAAACAACCCAATGTCGCTTTGCTGATAATTGTTCGCGGTCTGCCTGGCAGTGGCAAGACCTACGTCGCTCAACAGTTGGTACATACGTTCAATAAGGATGAGGTTGTGATGCTCGATCCAGACGAGGTCGACCAGACAAGTCCTGCCTATCTGTCACATGTGGCTCAAGCAACCGTCGAGGGAGTTGACCCTGCCCTGCACCTGTACCGTTACTTACGCGGGCAAGCCTACCAAGGCATCGCAGACAAAAAAGTCATCATCTGGAACCAGCCATTTACAAATCTAGAAATCTTTAACAAGATGATGGCTAATTTGCGCATACAGGCCGATGAACACAATGTACATTTGCAAGTACTTGTGGTTGAAGTTGAAGTCGATACTGCAGTAGCTAAAGAGCGAGTCGCAACCCGAAAAGAAGCAGGTGGTCATGGACCTTCACATGTAACCTTCGACCGGTTTGTAAATGACTATCATAGTTTTGCAGACCATGGCTACACGACTGTTCAGATTGATGGTGCGGCTGATGTCAATTCATCTGTCCAGCAGATTCAAACTGCGATTCGCAACTTGACTTAGAGGTCGTGAACGACGGTAACTTTAGCGCCTAACGAGTTAAGCCGTTGTGCCAAATCTTCATAGCCACGGTTGATTGTATAGACGTTTCTTAACATTGAAGTACCTTCTGCAGCTAACATGCCAATCAGCAGTAGACTGGCAGGCCGAAGCGCAGGTGGTGTCACAACATCGGCTTTAGTGAACTTGGTAGGGCCGGTAATGTAGACGCGGTGTGGGTCCGCCAACGTGACATTAGCACCAACTTTGTTCATCTCGGTGTAATAAATTGCGCGATTTTCGAACATCCAGTCGTGGATGAGTGTGCGGCCTTTGGCGCAAGCTACAATTGGCACAAAGTACGGAATACAGTCTGGATTAATGCCTGGCCACAGGTTTGGGTGCAGCTTATCGATTGGTGCATGCAACTGGCCATTGTGCTTGTTGATTTCTATGTCGGCCAAGTTGATCACGCCATTACTGGCTTTATATCGCTCGCCAACAGTGAAAGGCAAGCCCATAGTCTTAAGTTTGAATAGCTCGAGACCAATCCAGTCAATTGGCACACGCTTGATGGTGATTTTAGAATTAGTTGTAACGGCCGTAGCAATAAAGAACATGGCTTCAATTGGGTCTTCGGTTGGCGCGAAAGTGACGTTTTTCTTGATGTGTGGCACGCCCGTGATTGATATGACCTGCGAGCCAAAGCCGTTGATCTTGACGCCAAGTTTTTGCAAGAACAAGCATAAGTCTTGCACCATGTAGTCGGCGCTAGCGGCTTGAATGGTTGTGGTGCCATTAGTACGTGCGGCGGCCATCAGTGCATTATTTGTGACAGTATTGCCTGTTTCATACAACACAATGCGGTCTTTTGGTGTTTGCTTGTTTACTACGACTTCGTAGTGGCCTGTTTTGGCAGTAACACCCATGCCAAATTGCTCCAGTGCAAACAGGTGTGGTGTTACGGTGCGCTCGCCGAGTTTGCAACCACCGGCATAGGGAATGTTAAACGAACTATAATCATGTAGCAGCGGGCCGAGTAGCATTAGTACGCTCCTGGTCTTGCGGGCCGAAACTTTGTTGATCTTGGCAAGGTCTAGTTGTTCTGGACGGCGGATCTCTATATCATTGCCCGGCAGCCATTTTACTTTGACACCAATACTCTCAAGCACCTCAATAATACGGTAGACTTCTTCTATGCGAGGGAAGGACTTAAATTTGGTGACGCCATAGTTCAGCAGGCTGGCGCACAGTAAGGCAACTGCGGCGTTTTTACTTTTCTTTAACTCAATTTCGCCATGCAGCTCGTGGCCACCCTCTACGCGGAGGTTAATACCGCCTTCGCCCAAGCTAATAATTTGTTTGTTAAGTACATCGCTAATGCGGCCAAGCGTCTCAAGGCTGAGATTTTGCTTGCCGTGTTCAATTCGATTAATGGCTGATTGGCTAGTTTTGAGTCGTTTAGCAAACTCTGCCTGTGTCAGACCGCGCTCTTGGCGTATCTGTGCAATAAGATTGCCGATTTTTTCGTTTGTGCTGAGCATTGGCCATAATTATATACCATATTTGATATCAGAAAAGTACTTTTTGCGCTAAATTGCAGTAACAGATAGAATACTTATATGATCTAGTTGCTAAACACGATACACCCACTTTAGAGACCTCAGCAACCTAACTAAGGAATTACCGCATGAACGACAAAGTTATTGACACATTACTCGCCGCCGAACTACAACGCCAGCGCCAAGGCTTGGAGCTTATTCCCAGCGAAAACTACGTAAGTAGCGACGTATTAAAAGCCAACGGCAGCGTGCTGACGAACAAATACTCCGAAGGTTACCCCGGTCGGCGCTATTACGGAGGCCAAGAAAATACCGACAAAATTGAACAGCTGGCGATTGATCGAGCTAAACAACTGTTCAATGCTGATCATGCCAATGTCCAGCCTCATTCTGGTGCTCCAGCTAACATTGCTGTGTATCAAGCGTGGCTAGAACCAGGTGACACCGTGATGGCCATGAAGCTTGATCACGGTGGTCACCTCACACATGGTCATCCCGTCACCAGTAGCGCCAAGCTCTATAACTTTGTCCGCTACGGCATCAAGGATCTAGAAACTGGCGAGATTGATTATGACGAGATGTATGCGGTCGCCAAGAAAGAAAAACCGAAGATCATCCTGGCAGGCTTCAGTGGTTATCCGCGCAATCTTGACTATGCAAAATTTGCCGAGATTGGTAGGGAAGTCAATGCAGTTCTGATGGCAGACATGGCGCACATTGCCGGGCTGATTGCGGGTGGTGTGTCACCAAATCCATTTGACGCAGGTTTCCATATCATTACAACCACGACCCATAAGACACTACGAGGTCCGCGGGGTGGCTTGATACTGACCAAAGGAATGGCAGGTAATCCACTCAAGGCACCAGAAAAAACGATCGAAAACTTACCAACCCTTATCGACCGCGAAGTTTTTCCGGGCTTTCAAGGCGGCCCACACATGCACACCATTGCTGCCAAAGCTGTGGCGTTCCAAGAAGCACTCCAGCCTGAATTCAAAACCTATGCACAAAACGTGGTTGATAACGCACATCGCTTGGCCGATGAGTTAATGAAACGAGGGTTTAAGTTAGTCACCAATGGCACCGACAACCACCTGATACAAATCGATATGAAAACGAGTCACGATATTGATGGCCGCGAAGCTCAAGACATCCTTGATAAGATTGGTTTAACTGCCAACTGTAACGCTATTCCAAACGATACCTTGCCTCCATTCCGGCCGAGTGGTTTACGTATTGGCACACCTGCAATTACTACTCGTGGATTACAGCCTGATGACATGGCGCAAATTGCTGACTGGATGCAGCAGGCTATACAAAAACGGAATGATTCTGCAGCACTGGATAAGCTAAAGACTGATGTTACGGCTTTTGCACTCAGCTTTCCACTGCCAAGCGATAACTAGCTAAAATTGCCCAAGAAGCGAACTTCTGGCTCCAGATCGATGTCCAACTTTTCTTTAACAGTTCTGATAATTTCTTGCGCAACATCGTAGATTTGTTGTGAGGTGGCATCGCCAGTATTCTCGATCTTCAAGACGTGTTCTGGGTGCAGCCTGACAGGCCCCCAGGCTTGTCCACGCTTAAAACCGGCAGCTAACAAAACGTGGGCGGCTGATACGCGCAAGGCATCACCACTGTGCGCAGTATTTTGGGCCAGAATTTGCTCCATAGAGATCTTGTTTTCTTCGTGTGAAATAATCTGGGTAGCTTGCTCCTTAGACACGACAGGATTGCGGAAAAACGAGCCCGCTGTTTTGTGCTCAGAGTTTGGCTCGAGCAATGAACCAGCCCGGTGCCGCGCTTCCATAATGATAGTTCGGCAGTGTTCAAGATTGTCTGGCGATATGCCGAGTTCAGTGGCGATTGCTAATGCTGAAGCATAGGTAAGTTCTTTTTTAGGAACATGACTCAAGCGGAAGGCAGCCCGCACAATCACAAATCGATTGAGCTTTTCGTTCTGGAAGTCGGAATAGCGATACTTGAGCCCCAGCTCATCTGCCCGCAGACAGTCGGTGATTGAAGGGTCGCCAGTTGTGTCGATTACCTCAACCCACTCTAGCGTGTCCGAGACTGCTTGTCCGTAGGCTGCGATATTACCGACGACTGCTGCACCAACAGTTCCAGGCACGCCGCTCGTACATTCAAGCCCCCAGGCATCATGGGCGATTGCTTGCGTAACCAAATCATCCCAAGCTGCTCCAGCATCTGCAATAAAGAGAGGCTGGTCCTCCTCTTTTATCTCGATGCTTTTGTTCTGCATCATGAGGGTGGTGCCAGATAGTCCTTGGTCAGAAATAAGTGTGTTAGCGCCAGAGCCAAGTAGCCACAAAGGTTTGTCATAGTTTTTGAGTACCTCATGGAGGTCGCCTGTCTGCTCAACAATCACTAGTTTGCTGGCTGGCCCGCCGGTTTGGAAGGAGGTGTAGGCGGCAAGTGGCTGGTTCTGCATAATCTTCATACAACGTATTATACGCATGTTTGCTGACATATCTGCTGCTTGTGCTTGCAATCAACTGGGCAAGGGTCGTACCATAGTTGCAGCAATGAGTGAGAAAAACACCGAACGACCATATAAAGATCTTGGCAATAAGCTCAAGTCACTGCGTGTTCGATTACAAGAAAGTATTGCAGACGTGTCCGGTGCTGTAGAAATTAATGCCGATTTATTACTGCGCATAGAAGCTGGTTTTGTTAAGCCAACCGAAGATATTTTGCTGCTGCTAATGACGCACCTTGATGTGCAGGAGGAAGATGCCAGCAAACTGTGGAAGCTGGCTGGCTACAGTACCGATAATTTTGAGTCTCGTAGCAACCCAGATGCAGCAGCTAACCAGCCACAAGTGTTTATGGTGGTTTCGCAAGACACTCGTGTGCAGTACACCGACATGGTCAATGTGACCGTCAATGATTACGGCGTGGTGCTAAACTTTATGCAAAAAGCTGGGCCTGGTCAGCCGCAACTGATTTCGCGTTTTGGTATGAGCAAAGATCACGCTCGTAGTATGATTCATGTTTTGCAAACAACGCTTGATCAAGCCGAACAGCCAGCCAAACAGCTTGGCCAAAAAAACACAACAGACGAATCATCCCAGCATTGATAAGCTTGTGCCATGAAAAGAAGTCAGTCCCACGAGATGCAGACAGCCGTTCCGATCGAACACCGCTCTTGGGGTGATATTGGTAAGTGGCTTGTGGTGCACATGGGTCGTTGGGCGGTGATTAGCTCTTTTGTTGGCACATCACTTTACCTGGCCGGAACAAATATCGTTGAAGACTCTAAGGATATTGTCAGTGATCCAGTAGCTGAGCAGGGTGCTATTTTGAACGCCACACTTGAAGAGAGTATCAAAGACAATCCTACCCTCAAAAAAGTAGAGAAAACGGCAACTGAGGTTGATGGCAAGATCTCATCAATCTCGGGTGATGTGGATGGGCTCAAAACCATATTGCGCGAAGAGTATGGAATTGACCTCGATAAAGAAAAAGCAGAACCAACTGAAGAAGCTGGGCCAGTGCTGCCACCTAACACCTTGCCACCACTGGTAGATTTTGGAGGATAATCTGTTATAATAGTCACCTGTTATACAATCATGCACCGGTAGCTCAGCGGATTAGAGCATCTGTCTTCGGAACAGAGGGTCGGGGGTTCGAATCCCTCCCGGTGTACCAATGAAAAAGCCGCCCAAATGGGCGGCTTTTTCATTGGTCTGCCGTTTGAATTCGAGCTCCCGACCATAAGGGTTGGAGTGAGGCATGTCTCAAGGAAATCTTCTCTTGCAGACTGGTCTGCAAAGACGAAATTTCGGGTCTGCCAAAGGCAGGTTGAATCCCTCCGCCGGTACCGCGAAAATGTCTCAGCCTGTTGTGGAGGTTTTCCGTACAATGGCAAGAGAAACTACCAATTTTGTCATGCTTATGTCTATTGTTGTCACAGATCCACCGTGTTACATTAAGCTTAGAGGTAAAACAATGAGAAAAATTAATCAAAATGGGTTCAGCGTCATTGAAGGCCTGATAGCTATAGTAGTGATTGTCGTAATTGGACTTGCCGGTTGGCTAGTGTATCAACGAAACAATGATACTCGCGATCAAACCACGGCAACAGTTGCGCCCCTGCCACCTGAAACGTATCAACGTACCAAAAATGTTCCGGCTGACTGGACGGAGTATACAAATGACGAGTACGGCTTTAGATTTGTGTATCCTGCTGGCTGGAAGATCGAAGCTTTTAAAGTACCTGATGGTGCGAAACCTTCTGACGAGGATCCAGCCAAGGAAAATGACTTTGCGGTTGACTTCCGTCCAACTAGTGATGGAGAGATGGTTGTCCAGCATTCTTTTCGTGTTACACATCAATCACTTAATGGTGCTATTGCTGAGCGAAAACGGATCGTTGCTAATACTCGGTCATCTGATGATGGCGTCATACTGAAGATTACCAATGAAAAGCGATATATATTTGATGATTACGACATGGTTCGTATTGATATGGAATCAGATGATGGCACGCCACCAAACAGCTATTCAACAGAATTCTATATTCAAGCTGATGACAAAGTCTATGTGTTTGATAGTGGTTTTCAGGACAAAAAACTCCAAACAGACGACGAACTCATGACAGTCTTTGAGTCTATCAGAATTCGGTAATATTGAGCCTAAGTGTTCGCTATAGCTCTGCAGCTTTCACACGAGACTGGCCCACAATCAACCGCCTCAGATGCCTAGCTGAGCTTTCAGATCAGCTCGTTCGGCACTGGTTGGCCAAGCGTTGAATTTGCAGCCCTGTAAGTTGATGGATTGTTGCTGCATGACTGGTGCAGGTTGGCCAGCGCCACCACAGAACCGGTGATAAAAGCCAAACCAGTGACCGGTCTCGTGATTGATAACCATTGATCGGTATTCATCTAAAGACCCGCCTGCAGCATTCCAGGCTGGACTAGCATTTTGCCAACGGTCATAGTTGATAACGACATTTGAGCCAACTCGGCAGCTCCACATTGAGTCACAGATTGCACCAAAGCTTGGCATCTGGCTGGCCGCACTCAGCCAGACCGTGAAGTCACAGCCATTACTGACTTCAATAAGCGCTAATGCACCATCCAATCCCCAGCCACGCTTGTCGCTAAAGGTGCTTACAAGCTTACTGCGCATAGCGCCCAAGTTTGAGTTAGCAACACCTTTGGCGGCAACACAGTAGCTAATGGTCCGTTTGGCAATCTGCTTCTCGAGTGTGATGGTGGTGTCTTTCTGAGCTTTTACCGCCGCTAGGGACGCTGAGCTAGCGGGTGTTAGATTCCCAACGGTGATTCCAAAGCCTGCGCCAACGGCTGCAATTTGCTGGCTAATAGCGGCCGCACTCGGTTCATAGGTCGCACCACTACGGATAAAAATTGTAGCTGTATCGAGCGTTTTTTGTTTGCCAGCGTACTGATAGGTCACCTTCACGCCTGCTTGTTTACGTACTGTCTGCAAACTAGCGTCAAGAGTAGAAGCAGTAACTTTTGCGGGCATGGTTTCGAGCGGCAGCTCTATGAGACTGCTCAGATCACCAGGGTTACTAAAGTACGCTTGTGTGGCTATTGCATTAACTCTTTTGCCGTCAGACTCCTTTTTTATCTCAAAGCTCCGCTTGACCTGCACAATCTGTGCGTCCTTTGGCTCGGTTGCATACTTTTTATTAAGCGCAGTGATGCGTTCGCTGAGTTTTGAGCCATCTAAGGAGTACGAGGCTAGTGCTACCGGTGGGTTGATAAGGTTTGCAATTGGCATCCAAGACCGGGCAGCACGAATAGTCTGACTGGTCTTACTCACATCGACCGCCACGCCAAGGTCTGTAGGAGGTAGACTAACCTCAGAATCATTAATTTTCATTTTGAGCTGATCAGGAACCAGTTTTTGCTCGGTAACCTTTTGCTCGAGGTTGCTGTATTGTACAGTTCCGAGCGGCTTGGCGTTCAAAGTTGTTCCTGGATAGGTCCGGCTTGCGAACACGCCCAGCAACACCAGGTTAATAAGCACAAAGCCACCTACAAGTAACGCAACAGCCAGCTGGAATCGCTTGCTACGTAGCGTCTGTTTGATTACTCTCAGTAGTGATTTAATTCTGGCACGAAATGTCATTCCCTATATAGTATGACACTTCCAGTGATAGGGCCATTTTGATTCTGCTAGCAAGTCGTCTTTGATACTATAGCTGTATGAATGATTTTGATCGACGACTTAGGGCAGTTGAGACACGCAATGCACGTGTTGAGTCAGACAAAGCTTGGGAAGTGAGCTTGACTCGCCGCTTTTTTATCGCTGCCATTACATATCTGTTCATCGGATTATACCTGAGCTGGCTTGATGTAGCTGAACCGTGGCTTAACGCAGTCGTACCAATGGTCGGCTTCATGCTGTCTACTTTAGCGCTACGCTCTATCAAAACTTTTTGGTCGAGTAAACGGAGAAGTTGAATTATGAGCGAATCATTTGAAGAAATGCTGAGTGGCGGACACCCTAACTCATTGGGTCGCACAATTGAGGTTGTAAACTTGGTACTGGCCGATCGATCCAAACTGCAAGAACTGTATGATTGTTGGCACTCTAAAGACGAACTGGTGCGGCTGCGTGTGTCGAATGCCATGAAGCGGGTGATGCGTGAGCATCCCGATTGGCTGATCTCGTATATAGATCGTTTCATTACCGACATTTCAAAAATTAATCAGCCCTCAACGCAATGGACAATCGCACAGCTGTATATTGGCTTGAATGACAAAATGACTGAGCAGCAGCGAGTTGCGGCTGTTAAGATTGTGCAGCATAACCTGGAACATAACCCTGACTGGATTGTTCAGAATACTTCAATGCAAGCACTGGCTGATTGGGCAGAGAGTGATGTAAAACTGCGTAGTTGGTTACTGCCACGCCTCCACAAACGACTCGGTGATTCGCACAAGTCTATCTCTGGACGCGCCAAAAAACTCATCACTAAATTCGAGTCAATCGATGGATAGTGCTCCAGAATTCTATGCCAAAGACAGGGCGGCTTGGCGGCAATGGCTAGCTCAGAATCATCAAACAGAACAGGCGGTTTGGCTGGTGTATGACAAGGGGAGTGAGCGTACTATGTCTTGGTCGGATATCGTACAAGAATCTCTGTGTTTTGGCTGGATTGATAGTCGGCCACGCAAACGCGATGATGGCAAGTCTATGATTTATATCTCACGTCGCAAGCCTAAAAGTGTTTGGTCCAAGATAAATAAGACACACATTCAGAACCTGAATGAGCTAGGTTTGATGGCGCCAGCCGGACTGGTAGCGGTTGAGAAAGCCAAGGCCAATGGCTCATGGGACTCCCTAAACTTATCTGACGCTTTAGTGATTCCGCCCGAGCTTGACGCGTTCTTTAAAGCAGAGCCAGCGCTAAAAAAACACTTTGAGTCATTCACTGAATCAAATCGACGAAACCTTTTGGCTCGTATCTACGGCATCAAACAGCCGGCAACCAGGGCCAACAGTATCAATAAGCTGGTTGTTGGTTTACGAGCTGGCAAAAAAGCTTCAGAGTTGTAATAAGCGTCAGCGAATTATTCGCAGCTATTCGGGCTAATGATTTCTGCTATGTTCGAGACAGAACCTTCACTGTTCTCTACTGTATAGTAAATTGTTGGCATGGTACTGTAAGAATCACTTACTAAAGTTACAATGCCGTCGTTATCGACACTAGCGCTGCTTACAATGGAATCTTCAGTTAATGAGACGCTTGTTTGTCGACCAGGCAAAGATGGGTTAAGGTCAATTGACAATGGGTTGAGTGTTCCGATACTCGTGGTATCGTTACTAAGTATGTCGAGTGTCTCAGAGATATAAAAAGAGCAAGTTGATGTATCTTCAGCGGCTATTACAATACTTGTGTCAGGCGTTGGATCGACCGTAATCGTCACAGTAGCAGGAGCTGGTGCTGGGTCACCTCCTTGAGTTTGTGCAGTATAGGTAAATGGATCGATCGAGTAGTCACCAGGAATCGGTAACGAAAGGTCATAATTTTCGTTCCAACAGGGATCAATCAGATTAACTGAAACGATACCAAAAGTACTAACACGAACTTCACCGCATAGTATATCGGCGTTGTTAGGATGTCTAAGACTGAAAAATGTCTGTTGCCCAGGACTATCAGGATCCAGATCAATTGTATCCCAGTCTAACGGATCGCCTTGTGGCGCATTGTCGTTACCTAGAATTGCGACATAGATTCTAGTATTGGGTATGGATTGGTCTGCGTCAGGCAATGCAAGCGTGCTCATATCGTCGACTAGTCCAAGTCCCACTGATTCTTCGTTGGCACTAATAGGTGCGTCTACACAATCATCTGGCGCGCTTTGTGCATATGTGGCAGCAGGTACCAAAAACAGTGAAAAACCAAATAGAATGCCAAGAGCAGCAACCATAAACTTGAACTGCAGTTTACGGCCTGTTACCAGCCACGCTACTGCCAGCGCTACCAGCAATATTGCGCCACCAACTATAAGAAGCTGATTATTCCCAGTATCTGCCAGCGTTTCACAGGCTTTCACTACTTCTTCCATTCCTCAAACCTTTTTGTTAACGGTATATTCTCTCGTATACTAACAGAGAAGCATAAGCGGAGTCAAACTCGCCCTTTGTCGCTAGCCGATAATACATGATATGGCCATTACGCCTCCTACATTTGAAACTGTACCGAGGCTATTCTCTACAGTGTAGTAAAAGATTGGTATAGAGCCTGTTGGTTCTTCGGCATCGAGCGATACCGTGAGGTTGCCACTGTTATCTAGGGTAATAGTGTAGACATCATCGCTGTCTACTGAATCGACTGTGGCACTTGTTTGCCTGCCAGGTAGAGAAGGGTTGAGGTCGGTACTTGATGGATCAAGGGTCCCAGTGCTCGTTGTGTCGTTGTCGAGCAATGGGACTATCCATGGCGGTGAACCGATGCCTGAACAATACTCGTCGATGACGGCAGTTACGACTGATTCAACTGCTTCGGTCTGAGTTGTAACCGTTACTGTTGCTGGAGCAGGTGCCGTTACTGCACTAACCGTCTGTGCGGTATACGTGAATGGTGCGATTATCAAATCGGTGGAGAAAGCTAGTGTACTGAAGATACTGTCCTCACAAGGGTCCTGTAGTCTTATTTGCAGAATTCCAAAAGTGCTAACTCTAATAGTTCCACAGCTAAAGTCAGAATCGTCAGGATGTGGTAGGTCTATGCTCGTCTGTAGCCCAGCTGTTTCTGGGTCAAGATCAACGGTGTCCCAATCAAGTGGGTCTCCGTTTGGCGCAGTGTCGTTGCCGAGGATTGCAATGTAGAGCAAACTTTGACTATTATCAGGCAACTGGATGACACCAGTGTCATCGATAAGTCCCAGCACTGTAGCCGGCTCCTCATCTTCATTTGTGTCCGCGTTTGTTTCTACACAATGATCTTCCGCACTCTGCGCATACGTCACAGCCGGAGCTAGGAATAGGGAAAAACCAAATAGAATGCCAAGAGCAGCTATCATAAATCTGAGCTGTAATTTACGCCCTGTTAGTAGCCAGACAGTTGCCAATGCTACTAGCAACACCGCAGCACCAATTAAAAGAAGCTGATTATTCCCAGTATCTGCCAGCGTTTCACAGGCTTCAACTACGTTTTCCATCTATTCTCCACACTTTTTGTTAATTATGGTAGCTATTTTACTCTAGCAGCAAACCATAAGCACTACAACGGCTTGCGGGTAAGCAGGAACGAATACCGAGTTAGTTACGAATCCTGCCTCATAATGTGAGCTATTTTTTAAGCATTATGCGCAGCTGTCCCCGTTGATTAGGGTGATTGGTGAAATGTCGCCATTTGTGTTTGATACCGTATAGAAGAATTGCATACCCGCGGTAGGTGCTTCTGTTGTCACAAGTATGTTTCCATCATTGTCGACTGTGGCGGTAAAGGTGTACGGAGTAACTATAAGAAACCCTACATAGGAGTATGTTTGCTGAATACCTGGTGTGTTTGGGTCAAGATCTACAGTGTCAGGATCGAGCGTACCGCTGCTCGTAGAATCATTCGCCAGGATGTCAACTGTCTGCGAGGCCTCACATTCAAGCGTGTCACCCAAGGCTGTTACGACAGTATCAGCACTACTCGATACTGTAATATTTACTGTCGCAGGCGTTTCGGTCGTCACGTCATTTTCTGAAGTAACCAGGTAGTCAAAAGGAGTGATCACAAAGTCGTTATCAATAGTCAGTGCATTTGCGAGAATGTCATAACAGGTGTATTCCAATGTAACTCTCAGGATACCGTTCAGCATTACGTCAATATCTCCACAATCGTAATCGGAGTCGTCAGGGTGCTGTATGTTCCTTGACTGTTGTACGCCGTCTTGACCAGTATCGATATCAAGAGTATTCCAATCAAAAGTGTCATCAGTCGGGGGTGTGTCATTGTTAAGTAGGGACATATAGTAAACGACAGTTGGGTTGCCTCCATCTGGCAATAGCATTTCTCCGCTGTCATTTTGCAAGCTGAGGGAAGTTACCACGGCAGGTGTCTCGTCCTCATCCTCGTTTGCTTGCGTCATACAAGCCTCGCTTGATTGGGCGTGGACCATAACTGGAGTGAATGAATAGAATCCAACTAGCATTAGAATGAGTACGGGCAAAAAGCGTACCTGAATGCCGCGTTTTCTGAGGAGGAGTATGGCAGTAAGTACTAGAAAAACAGCACCAGCCAACAGCAGCAGCTGGCTCGTACCGGTGTTAGCGAGGGTCTCACATGTTTCATTCATAGGTTATAGATATAAGTATAACCAGTTTCAGATATTCAAGCAAAGTTTTAACGGCGTTTGCGGAGGAAGTAGAAGGCGAGTGTTCCACTGCTAATGAGCGATATGGCGGCGATAATCCAAAACATGATTGGTGAACCTTGACCAGGCAAACTGACGTTCATACCATACAGTCCAGCAAGCATGGTCGGAATGGTGACTGCGAGGGTGATGACAGTGAGCAGACGGATGGTTTCGTTTAGCCGTGTGTCCATGACGGCACGGTACGAATCACGTACGTTAGTAATGGTTCGTAGCAAACTTTTACAGCGAACAATGATCTGTTCGAGGTCGATGGACAGGTCTTCGACTAAATCTTTATCGTCTTCATAGAGCTTGACCAAACGGCCACCCAGAAGTTTTTCAATCGCGTTGTTACTTGGAATCAGCGCATCGAGGTAATCGTTGAGTTTACGTTCGTATTCAGCAAAAGTGGCAATGTCTGCTGGTCGCAACATAGTAATGTCACTAATGGCCGCTCGCATTTGACGGTTAATAATTGCGACTCGTCGTTCGTACTGATGCACAATTGCCTCAAGCATCAGCAGTAGCATCTGGGTCTGCTGGGTCGTTGCGACAGTAGATTTGTCCATAAATGGCTGCCACATTCGGGCTAGCGGATCTCGACTAACCGTTATGATGTGCTTTGGGTGAATCACAAACATAATTGGCGTGGTAAAGTCGTTAAACTCGTCGTCAGTGTCAGGTAATCGGGTGATCAAATAAATTGAGCCGTCTTCTGACTCGATACGAGGTACCTCGTGCGGATCAAGTGCATCCTGCAAAATTGTCTCATCCAGCTTAAAATCGGTGACTAACTTATTGCGTTCTTCATCGTTAGGGTTCTCAACTCGAATCCAACTGCCTGGTTGCAAATCTTTCTTTACACCAATGCGTGGCTTGTAACTGGTACTTCGCAAGTATTGAATCATTACTAGTATTGTACGATGTTTTGCTTATGGTTAAAAGGCAAGCGTATACTAGGAAGCACAAATGATACGTATGATTGCCGCAATAGATAGTAAACGAGGCATCGCCGATGACTACGGTATTCCATGGGATTTACCCAAAGATAAGGCTTACTTCCGATCTAAAACTGAGGGCGGCACGGTTGTAATGGGTTACCGCGTGTATCTAGAGCTGGTCGAGCCCTTACCTAATCGTCAGAACTTAGTGTTGACTGACGGCACCGAACCGCTACGTTCTGGTTTTGAACCAATACTGGATCTAGAGAAATTCCTTAGTGAGTATAAAGACGACCTTTGGATTATTGGCGGAGCAGTAACGTACCAACTAGCTTTACCGTTTGCAGAAGAGTTGTATCTAACTAAACTCACCAAGGACTTTGCCTGCACCAAATTCTTCCCGAGTTACGAGTCAGATTTTGTGCGTGTCAGCCAAAGCGGCGTCATGTCAGAAAACGACATTCAGTATCGCTTCTGTGCGTATCGCCGCAAGTAGCTAATCTTTGTCTTTATCAGGCTTTGGGGGATTGACCTTATCGCCAAGTATCAAAACGACACTAAGCCCAGTGAGAGCAAATAACAGTGCGAGTACCGTTTGGCTGGCATCTGATCCAAAAACGTTGAGCTGTCTCAGTAGCAGCAAGAACCCAACCCACACAACTACAAACCCAAACATACGAGTCGATTTTGATCCGATAAGTCCCAGCCCAGTTGCAAATATTGTAACTGGCCACAATAGATCAAATGCGACAGAACCCCTGACGATACCCAGCAGCTCGAGCAGCAGAATCACGCCTACCGCGATAATCCCGAGACCGAGGAGTAGTGACGTGCTTTGCTGTTGTTTCATACCTGTATCATCCCACATTAGCAACTGTTGTGACAAGCCTCATGCGTCTAGTGAAAAAGTGTTCACTGTAATTTTTGACTATGTGATGCAGACTAGGGGCATGAGTGAAAAAGCCCCATTTAAAGATTTTGACCTAACCGTAAAACACGTTGATGAACGTCACTATGTGCCACCAAAAGCACGACGTCCAGAAGAAATTGAACGACGCCGTCGAATGCCGCGGGGTAGTGTGCTCGTTGAGCAGCAACAGCGTGGTATTGCTATGGCGTCAGCAATTCTGAATCACGTCCAAGAAGAGTCAGACATTGCTTTCGCAAAGCGTGTACTTACAGCAAGTGGCATAAATACTGCCTGGTATAACTTCGCACAGGATGCACCTGACGTTATGCGCCGTCGTCTCAAACTTCCACCTGTTGCCGTTGAAGATGATCCTTGGCGAGCCGATCAAGCCACGCTGCTAGGAAGTGCACGTTACCGCTATGAAGATGCAGTGCTATTGGCTGATCGAGTTGTGGCTGCGACAGAATTACGCTCGCGCAGACTACCGACACATAAGAAAATTCTAGGACGACATTTGGGAGAAACTTCACTGGTTCTAGCATGTGTAGATATGGATGCCTCGGCAATTTATGGTACGGCGTTTGATGTACAGCATGTCGTTCGTCAGCGCAGCTTGGCGGCACTAGAAGACGCCCGGATTTTTGCAAACGAAATTGGCGTTCACCCGACGCTTGCGCAACTGGCTGACCCAGACAGTGATTTGTCTGTATACTGGCGGAGAAACGCCACAGCTGGCGCCTATGACGCATACGAGCAAGCCACTAGCCTGCAGCCAATTGCCGCCTAAAGCTCGATAGTTTTCTCGATAAAAAATGGTGTTTTTGTCTGGTAGGCTTCCACGAGATAAGACATGTTTGGCAAAAAATCACTGGCAGAAAAGTCTGGCGATTGTTGCCAAAAGTACTCGGCATGTTCATCATCTGGCGCCAATTCGCCCGTCGCATCCTCGCAGGCCAGCATTGTAAAGTGTGTAAAACTTTCTAGTTGGTCTTCACGAAACACCCTAAAATACCCGGCACCAATAGCCGTGAACCTGCCACGTAAGCCAGTTTTGTCTTGCAGTATATTTTGTGCAGTAGTAGATGATGACTCCAAGGCAGACGGCTGGCCGTGCATGAATCCGGTTAAGCCTCGCAGTGGATGCGTCCTTCGCTTGTAGAGCAACCACGCGTTGTCAGAGGCCCGACGCACTACCAAAAATAGAACTGAGTCTGGGCGGTCTACCAGGGCTTGTTTACCGTCCAGCACATGAACGCCCAGCCGTCGACCTTCTGCAGTCAGACTGTAGGCTCCGTCAGGATTCTTTGCTATCAGCCCAGCACTTTCAACTTTCTTGAGGTGATACGTAAACAGCTTATTATCAACATTGTCTGGCTTTAGTTCACTAAATCGTAAACCGTCAGTAAACGCTAAGCGGTAGGCAATCGTGCGTTGCAAATGATGGTCAAGCATAGGCCTAGTATAACGCAGACCAAAATGATTACTTGACAACAAATTAGCTAGAAGCGCATTATATAACTACAATAAATGAAAGGAGTGCATATGGACGCTACTGAGAGACAGTTCATTGCAAGCTACTGGTGGGTACTAACATTAAGAGGTATCGCAGCGTTGCTGTTTGGTATTGCAGCCGTTTTTTGGCCAGCAATCACCCTGGTAACATTGGTATACCTATTTAGCGCGTTCATCCTGGTTTCAGGTATTGCCGAAGTGATTCATGGCATCGGATCAATTCGTCATCGCGGCACTTGGTTCTTGAGCCTATTGATTGGCGTACTGCAGATCGGTGTAGGTGTCTACCTGATCCGTCACCCGCTTGTATCATTTGCAACACTGATATTGCTGATTGGTTTTACACTGATCGTGCGTGGTGTGATTGAAGGCGTTGCTGCATTTACTGATGATTCATCAGTATCAATGCGCACGCTTGTCATGATTGGTGCAGTTATCTCGGTACTTGCCGGTATCGTTGTACTGTTCCAGCCAGCCAGCGCTGGTGTAGCGTTTGTATGGATCCTTGGTCTATACGCGCTGATCACCGGCCCATTGCTGATTGCTATGTCGCTTGATGCCAAGCGCTTGCTCAGCGAAGATGAGCCAAAACGTTCTAGCCGCCGCTAATCCCGGTTGCTAGTCGTCTACAAAAACGTCTGCCCTAACCAGCAGACGTTTTTGATTGACTCAAGACCAATCTAGATGAGTTTATTATACCAATTGTTTGGTGTTGACTTGCTGTTTGAGGACCCCGTCGGAATCGTCAAAGTGAAACTCAGCTTCTACAAACTTGCCAGCAATTGCTTCTGGTAGCCAGTATTTGTCATCTTGCCACATGGAGTCGTAGGGGATAGAAGTAAGGTCATACCATTTTGGTTTCATCTCTTCGGTCTCTGTTGGTTCGCCCTGCCATGTATCGCAAAAGTAGACGATGACTTGTTGATTCCAATCGGATTTGTCTCCAGGAAAAAAAGAAGTTGAGTGTACCAACTTGCTCATATGTCAGCGGAGTAACTTCAATC
>CAZEBF010000003.1:48258-49500 GCA_964510235.1 uncultured Candidatus Saccharibacteria bacterium
AAAAAAGAAGTTGAGTGTACCAACTTGCTCATATGTCAGCGGAGTAACTTCAATCACTTCTTGGCATTCACGAACAGCGGTCTGCTCGATTGTCTCGTTTTTTCTGGCTTGCCACCAACGCCATTCCAGCGTCCTTTACCGAAGCCACGCTTTTTCATTGCAAGCAGAATTTTCTGATCTTTAATTAGGAACAATAGTGTTGCTTGCTTTGATGGTGCAGGTGTGTTCATGAGCTTATGATACCAAATTAGGCTGCTAAGAATCAGCCAGCTACACTAGCCAAGCTTTCTAAAAATCCCATAGGCAACTCTGTGAATAAGTGTAACGCACAGAACCACCAGTAGAACACCGAAGAATCCGCTAATGCTAATGTATGTACCAAAGAGAACAGCCAACGCCCAAATAAACACAAACTTAGAAAGAAACATGACGAGCCAGACACTAAAGAACATCAAAGCTCGATACACGAGTCCTTTGCGGCCCTTAAGCCACGATACTATTTGCCCCTTCAGTTTAAATACCAGAAAAGTGAGTATTTCTAGTGTTAGACTGGCCAAAAAAATTGTAGAGAAACTTTTGGCATAGACTATAGTTGTATAGTCATTAAAGAAACCAAGCACGACTGCATATATCAGTGTGCCGATGAACAGTTCCTGAAAGGCTAGCTGCTTAGCGTTGAATGTCTTGTACTTCATTAATCTCATTCTAGCAGACAGGCATCAGTACGCATGCCTCGTTCAAAAACGACAACTAAAATACTACTGATTGTGCTACTGTTTTACTATGAACCCGAACACTGCTCCAAAAACACGCAGCTCAATAAACAAAAAGTATCTCAAAATCTTAGGAGCAATTGTTGGACTATCGATTCTGTATGCCATCTTCTTTACAACAGGTGAATCGGGAAGTGGCATGGAACTGCTTCTCGTAATCTTTTTTGTTATCCCTGGTGTCGTAATTTCTTGGATTATGTCGTTGGTCTCAATACGTGCGTCGAGTAACAGGCAAAATATGACCAATATAAATAACAGTGGAATTGATACGAGTGTGCAGGTGAGAATTGCCCTTCTTGCGCTAATTTTTTCAGTAGTACTGATGGTTCTTGTGAGATTACTAGAGCCAGGACTTAGAGATATTTCTGACGGTATAGTGTCATTGGGTAGTTTGTTTGCGTTTCTTCTATTTGTGGTTTCGGTTGCTCGACTGGTATGGATATTTCTTACAAAACGTTCTTAGGGTCGC
>CAZEBF010000004.1:0-6089 GCA_964510235.1 uncultured Candidatus Saccharibacteria bacterium
CGGTCGCGGATGGTGACGGTATCATCTTCTAGTGTGTCAAAGTCGATAACCACACAGTATGGTGTACCGATCTCGTCCTGTCGGCGATAGCGTTTACCAATGTTTCCATTGTCATCAAACATGACATTACCGTATTCTGTTTTCAGCGTTTTGTAGACTTCACGAGCTTTGGTAACGAGTTCATCTTTGTTCTTGAGCAGTGGTGAAACAGCTACACGATATGGTGCCAGTTCTGGATTGAGCTTCAGTACAGTGCGCTTTTCGCCATTCACTTCGTCTTCAACTAGCGAGCTCACCAGCACTGCCATAAGCAAACGCTCCACACCAAAACTTGGTTCAATCACGTGCGGCACAAACTTTTCAGCAGTCCCTTTCACGGTGTATTCCATGCTTTTACCACTGGCTTCCTGGATGTTCATGAGGTCAAAGTTGGTGCGATACGCCAGGCCAAGCAGTTCTTTGCGACCAATTGGGTAATCAAATTCAAAGTCGATAGTTCTCTTGCTGTAGTGCGCTCGGTCTTCGTCTGGAACTTCTAGTTTGTGAAGGCCAGTTTTTGGCAAACCAAGTTCGCCCAGGAATGCTTCGATATCTTTGACCCACTTTTCGAACTCAACTTTCCAGTCTTTTTCAGCCACGAAGTATTCGATTTCCATCTGTTCAAACTCACGTGAGCGGAACACAAAGTCACGTGGGCTGATTTCGTTGCGGAATGCCTTACCCTGCTGAGCAATACCAAACGGCAGGTCAGGATAAAAGCTATCAACCACATTCTTGAAGTTGGTAAAAATCCCTTGTGCCGTCTCGGGCCGCAGGTAACTAATTGAGCCTTCGTCTTCAAGTGGACCAACGTTTGTTTTGAACATCATATTAAACTGACGTGCTGGACTGAACATTCCAGTCTTACCGCATGTTGGGCACTTGTCATTATTGATGTGGTCTTCACGAAAACGCGACTTACAGTTCGAGCACTCCACTAATGGATCGTTAAAGCCTGTAACGTGGCCGCTAGCTTGCCAGACTTTTTGGTTCATCAAGATCGCTGCGTCAACGCCGTACATATCATCACGAGCATCAACAAATGTTTTCCACCACAAATTCATGATGTTGCGTTTGAGGGCCAACCCGAGCGGACCATAATCCCAAGTACCCGCCAAGCCGCCATACACATCGGAGCCAGGATAAATAAACCCTCGGCGCTTACATAGCGAGACAATATCTTCCATAGAAACAGCTATTTTTTTGTCACTCATTATCTGTAGTATACCAGATGATTATTAGTTTTAGCGTTGCCTCGTGGCAACGTAGCCGGCCGTAGCGGCAATAGTGCCAGCAACGACACCGTATGCAATTGCCTGTGCCGATTCGCCACCGTCTACAGTCTGTTCGTCCAATAGCGCATCTTGATAGTCGCTTTCTGCCTCGCCCAGCGCAATTTTGGCAGCCTGAACAGCAAAATGTGCATCAATCGAAGATGCTGCTTCTGCCTCAGAGCCGCAGACATCATAACCAGTTGACGCCAGGATTTCGTACGCTGCTTTGGCAGACTCCGCCGCGTTATTACTGCCATCAAAAGATGCAATCCATGAATTACAGTCAGGACGTGTTACCGCTTCATAGTCATAGATGGCAGCAGTGACGTCATTTTGTGCCACGCTAACATCTCTGCCAGCCTCATCAGTGCGCACTTTATCATCAAAAACCTGCTGATTGTCGACGCTGACATACACGCCTACACCACTAACAAGACCAATCGATAGCGCAAGTGTCAGTCCCAGACCACGATTACTCTTTTGACGCTCTTTGCTCGCTCTACTAGCTACACCATTAACTTCTTTTTTACCAATTTCGCTAATACTCGCCATGCTTCTCCTTGAATTTCATGCCAATTATACGCTGACCTCTTTGGATAAACAAAAGCATCATGGTATAAATGAGATATAATTAACCTCTACCATGCAAAGGATACATATGCAGCCACAGGAACCAAAAAAATCGCAAGACAAGGAATCGCCAGAGCCAGTTAGTACGCCAACTTCAGACATGCCAAGCATGCCTCCAAGCTCATCTGAGCCAACACAACCTGGTGCGCCCGAAGTACCTGCTGCACAGGACCCGCAAATGCCGACTCCACCTCAACCAGCACCAACCCAAACCACTGCTACACCGCCACAAGCGCAAGATCCTGGCCATACTATGGGTGTTGTTGGCCTTGTTTTGGCATTCGTGGGCATGCAGTTCATTGGGCTAATCGTGAGTATCATTGCGCGCTCAAAGAGCAAAAAAGCTGGTTTCAAGAACACGCTAGCAACCATCGGTATCGTCATCAATGCCATCTTCTTGGTGTTAGGTATTTTGTGGCTAATCCTTATCGTTTTTGTCACATCATCTGGCCTCAATAATGCCACCAAAGACACCGAAGCCACGACAGATATCAACAATCAACACGCCCAACTTGAATCATTCTATTACACAAACAAGTACTACCCTGCCAGCATGAACGAAGTAACAGCAATTAACCAAGATACGATTACAGCACCCGAAGGCTACACATATACCTACACACCGTCACCCGATGGCTGCACTCAATGTAGTGACTACACATTAGAGACCAAACTTTCTGACGGAACATACTACACAAAAACAGCCATCAAATAGGAGACCATCGTGACCAATAACAATCAACAGACTAACGTATCTAACTATGTAGCAATCGCAGCCCTTATCTTTGCTTTTCTACTGCCACTTCTCGGCATCATCCTGGCCATCATCGCACTCTTGATGAATCGAAAGACTAAGAATTCAAATGTTCTCGCAATCATTGCATTAGTGCTTGGCGGGATTGGAACAATTATCTCAATAGTGTTTCTGGCGTTTGTCTTCTGGGGGACGAGCACCGATGGCGGAAAGACATTTATCCAATCTGTCGAACAGTATGGTGCCAGTACGAGGGCCGACATTCAACATAATGCATTGAAGCAATATTACATAAAGAACGGCTTTTATCCCGCCGATGTATCGCTGACTACGGTGAATGAAAAGTCACTCATTCCACCAAAGGGCTACGTCTTTCGGTACAACCCAACTCCAACTGGATGTGAACAATGCACTGGCTACACGCTAGAGGTATTGGACAGCAATCAGAACCCGGTATATGTCATTAGCGACGTAAGCCCAATCGTAGAAATAAGCGAGAAATTACAATAACAACAAGATAAAGTTTTAAGACGTCCCTCTGATGGACGTCTTAAAACTACGGTTACACAAAGATTAGTTACTATGCTTGTGGAGTCTGTTCAGGACCCTGCACAGGTACAACTTCTGCTTGACCAGCGTTAACCTGCTCAACTTCTACATGCTGAGTCAAAGCTGTTTCACCAAGATCATATCGCCCATCTTTTTTGACAGCAAATTCTGCTGCGTTAGTGTTGCCACCGGCGTTGGTGTTTGGATCTGTTACAGAATCGGCTGAAGCTACTTCTGTGTCAGCTGCTGCTGTCGCCTGTTTCTCTACTGCAAATGCTGCAGCAACAGCACCATTGTCTTTACTCATTTCTTGAAGCTTATCTACTGATACTGTCATGTTTGTTTCCTTGTTTATATTTTCTATGACAAAGGTATATTAGCATAAGCTTTAATTATTGTCAATTGAGTGCTCTAAGATACGTGAGATAAATGTTGCTTTAGTAGTGTCGCCAATAATGGCTGTAAAGCTTGTCCGTATTGGTCGGCTCCTTGAACACTGGCTAACTGTTGTGGTGTCGCGGCCTCGGCCAGGCGCAGTAGTTTAATGTGCTCTTGTTTGAAAGTTCCTGACTCTGCAGGAGTAAAACACATGTTGTCAAAGTCAAAGCTAAAACGTGCACTGTCTGAAAGCGATTGCTGGCGAGCATCAGTTCGTAAGTTTGGCTGATGGCCGGCGAAAGTAAGCAAGCGACTAGTGAACCACATCTCGAGCAAACCAAGCTCTATGCCACTGTTGAGAGCTTCGAGACTCTGATGTAAAACATCAAAGTATTCTTCACCAGCAGCGTCTTCGGTTGCTCGATTAATACGTTTAAGTAGCTCGTAACCAAACATAGTTCGGTCCAAGTCAGCCACAATTGCTTCATAATGCACATCCAGGCGGGTCGATACCAGGGTGCCAATTTCTTTGCGACCAGCTATGTAGCTCACATCACTGACACTAAATAGCTCAATTCCACCAGCTAACTTACTTTTAATCTTGCGTACGCCTTTTGCGATGACACGAATCTTGCCCTGGTCTGGGGTTATAATGGTGAGAATACGATCGGCTTCACCGTAATCTGTTCTGGTGAGCACAATACCTTTTGTTACAATCTGGTTCATTGGTGGGCGGCCTGTAGTTCCAGTAGACACTCGGATAGTTGGGCCAGTGACGTACTGCCTTTGTAGCAGATAACCCGAACGCCGAGCTGGCTTGTCAGCTGCTGGTGCTCAGCTTGGTCAGTTTTTGTCTGAGTGTAGACGACGACTGGCACATATTGCAGGTCATCGTATGAACGTAGCTCATATAAAAACTCGATGCCGTTATGTCCCGGCAAAACGAGCTCTAGGACGACTGCGTCAATATTCTGATTATCGAAGGTATGGATTGCTGCCTGGGCGTCTACTGCATGCAAAACCGTGTGCTGCTGACTCAAATAACTGGCCACCTCTTTGGCAGTCAAACGGTCTGGCTCAACCAGCAGTATGCGCATTAGACCAACGCCAGCTGGCGGCTCGGCGTCAGCAAAGCAGCCAGACCTTTCTGATTGTTATGCTGAGCGGTTCGAAGTTCGCTACCAAGTAAAGCTAGGATCTCGTCGGCAATGAATATGCCAGCTGCAGGATGGGCAGTAAATGACTGCAGCGGTTGTCGAGCCCGTCCGTAGAGGGCACGACCTTGCCTCAGCACGCGATCACCTAAACCGTTGACACTACTAAATGCTCCGGCTGCTATGTCGCCGTTGGTTCTGTGTGCAGCGAGTACAATCTTGCCTTTTGGCTGTTGAGATGCGGCGATGAGTGAAGTGCCGATGCTAGTCATCGCACTATACAGGGCGGGCTTGTTGCTCATGACTGGCCCGTATTTGCCCTCAATTATCAGTTGTATGGAGCAGTCGTACTGTTTGGCCAACGGCGTCAAAGCGTGGGCGACATCGTACAGCACTGAGGAGACGCTCACCGGCTCCAGCACGAGCGCTTGCTGCCGCAAACGCTGCACGAGCACGTAGTTATCGAGCAGTAGCAGTGCGTGACGAGCTGATGCTTGTATGTTAGTCAGTTCGATGCCATGTTGCTGCTGGTAGAGCTCTGTCTGATGTGAGATGTGTAGCAAAGGCAGTTTAAGCTCCTCAGCCAAAGCCAACAACAGTCGACTTTCTGCCGGGTCTTCACTACCCTTCGCCCTCACTAACGACATAACTACCCTCCTTGGATCTCTATTTAGTATAACACTCGGTATTACTTGGTGGCGCGATCGGTATGAACCGCCTGCATCATAACTGCAGTAGCCGTAATAACGTAACCTGCCGCCGTGCCCAGCGCGCCAAAGGTCATATACGGCACCTCTATAGCTGACGACGCATCATGTGCCAAATGGTTCGGATGAGTTTCTAGTAGGTTCGCTGCTACGTCTACTGCGCCGGCGACGCCAAAACCCACCACTCCTCCTGCGGTCATGCCTGCAACGGTCACACCAGCCGCACAGACTATACTGCGAACTGACTTGGCGACCCGCGACATTACTGTTGGATCATCCTGTGATAGTTCGCGCTCAGTATGAATCAGGGCAAGCGGTTTACTGTCATGGATCTGCTGAGCTTCGGCGGTAATCATGAAGCCTATTCTAGCAGCTGTTCAGCCGCTAAACACAAGCGAGATGCCTATGGTTCGAATGAATAGTTTGGAAGAATGTTTTCGTTAAAGTCTTTGAGGTAGGTCGAGTCAGCTTCTGTCCAAATCTTGAGCGTCTTGTCTCGCATCGGTACCAGAATCATGCTGCCCTTAACTTTTGACATAATCTCACCATCCATTCGTACACCAGTCACGGTTGGGACTTTTTCTGGTTTGTACGGAGTGGCTTT
>CAZEBF010000004.1:6189-10549 GCA_964510235.1 uncultured Candidatus Saccharibacteria bacterium
TCATTATCTTTCTCTGTAGAAGTTTCTTCTTTAGCAACTTCTACAGCTGTGGCAACTTTTTGGTCAGTGTTTTCTTTATAATCTTGTCGACTCATATAGGACCAAATCGCAAAGCCACTCATACCTACAAATAGGACTGCTAGCATGACTGTCGGTATTAACAGCACATTCATTTCACCAGAATTGTTTAGCTTTTTCATACTGCTAATGGTAAAGGACTTGCGGGCAAACAGCAAGCAAATCGCTCTTATGCGTGGTCGTATTTGTAGAGAAACAGGCCTTTTCGCTGCTTAGTGACTCGCTTGCCAGGAATTTTGAAGGCAAAGCTGACTACTTTGACCGGTTTTTTGCAGTTGAGCCAGATATGCTCGTCGAGTCGGGTCATGTAGCGGTCGAGCAAGAAGGTAAAGATCCCATCGCACTCCGGCCAACTCTTTCGCCAAAAACTGCCCCAGACGATTTTTACTTGTCGACGATAACGCAAGGTCAATAACCAAGATAAGGCTGCTAATAGCGGATTGATTTCGTAGCCGACCACTTTCCAGCCCCGTTTAGCAGCGGCTAACATTACCCTACCGTCACCGCTGCCCAACTCAAGCATGGTCTGACCTTCTTTAAGGTCAAGTAGGTCGAGTGCTTCATCGATTTGCGGCTTTAGCGTTGGCAGATATGGCGCCCCAAAAAAGATTGCAAAAGCGAAGATCAAAAAAACGACACCAATAATCAAGAAAATCGTCATGCTTTTGGTAGTTTTAGCTTGCTAATCTTATTTTGGGCAGTTTTGAGATAAGCTTCGAGTTCGGTAATCAACTTCTCACCCTGCTCATAAAGTTCTATAGCTGCCTCTACATCTATATCTTCAGCCTGTATCTTGGCCAGGACTTCATCTAACTCTGTCTGCAGCTGTTTGTACGTTTTAGTCATCTTGTATATTGTACAAACATACGTGATGGCATGCTAGTTATGTTTTTTGGGTGATGCCGTCAGCGAACTGGATGTCGATTGGTTGAGTTGGTTTTAGTTTCTTGGCGCTACGAACTACCAGGCCATTTTGACGAATAATTGCATAGCCGCGTCTGAGCGTCTGAGTAGGACTAAAGGCGACTAACAGTTGACTCTTCATGGTGAGGTCATGTCTTGCGTTGTGCTCGACCCGTCGAACATTTTGTACCAATTCGGTACCCGCATTTTTTATACTTTGACGTAATTCTGTCAGGGGTGATGTTAGTGCATGGGCTAACTGTACGCGAGAATGTGCCAGTGCTGCGGCAACTTCTTGCTTATCAGGAACAAGCAACTGTGCAGCGTTACTGGGCGTGCTAGCGCGTTGATCGGCTGCTAATTCTGCTAGGCTGATGTCGACTTCGTGGCCGATTGCCACAAGGGTTGGTATGCGACTGGCTGCCACGGCACGGACCACTTGTTCGGTGCTAAATGCGGCCAAATCTTCTGGACTACCACCACCACGAGTTATGATAATCACCTCAACTTCAGCTCGTTGGTTCAGCATATCAAGGGCTGCCACAACCTGGCCTGGTGCAGCCTCACCCTGAACTTGCACATTTACTAAATCAATCGCTACCCCGCCCCAACGTTCGTTTAGAATCTTATTAAAGTCAGCATAGGCAGCCGACTCATCAGAAGCAATTAACGCAATTCGGGCTGGTGCGTATGGCAATGTTCGTTTGCGTGACTCATCAAACAGGCCTTCTTTTTGCAGCTTGGCTGCCAGTAAGTCTGCCGCTTTACGAATACTGCCCTCACCAACTGGCTGAATGTTCTGTACCGTTACACTAAAGCCAAATTGTGGATGCAACCGCGGCGCACCGCGTACTTGCAACATCATGCCGTCTTCGAGTGGACCTGGCAGATTGTAGACCGAACCAAAGAACCGTACGCTGGCATATTCATCCTTGAGGTCAAAGTACACCCATTTACCCTTACTAATCTTGAAGCTAGCTAACTCACCCTCTATAACGACTGAAGGATAAGCAAACTCTAAGGTCTGATTGAGGACGGCAGCAAAATCACTAACACCAAAAACGAGTTCTTGGCTCATGTGACTTGCCGGGCACTTATCCCATCATCATGCACGGTTTTGTGATAGAAGTAATAGCCTGGCGGCAACTGAATCGCCATATTGAGGATTCGATACATAATTGTTACAGGGATGCTGACACCTGCTGCTACACTCGCGCTAGCCAAGACTGCTGTCATGATGCCTTCATAAACACCAACACCACCTGGCGCTATGGATATGAGTCCGGCAAAGTTAGCTATTGCGTAAGCAATAATGACCGCTCCGGGATTAACCCATTGATTGAAGGCGATGTAGACAATATATATTGTCAGGATTTCTGCGAAGTTGGCGACCAGAGCATGAAACAGCGGCCACTTGAGTACTTTGGGGTCTTTTTTAAGAATTAGGTAGCTCTCGTGTAGCTCGGTGAACATGCCTTCGACACGGGCTACATTGATTGTCTCTGGGTTCTTTTTGCGGACCAAATGGATGGTACGGTTTAGAAAACGTGTCAGCGCATTAAAGAAGCCGTTAATACGTTTCTTGCTACCAATGATATAGGTCATCAGCACAGTACCGACAAACAGCAGAGTAGAAAGCGAGCCAGCAATCAAGATCACCATATTACTAGCCTGACCTTCAATAGCGAGCACAAACAGGCCGACTGCTAGCAGCACCTGGAATGACACAAAAATCAGGACAAAACGCATCAGCTGCACAAGTGTTGACTGACCGCTGCTAACACCTTCTTTCTTCATACGGACGCCAAAGTATGAAAAACCAGATACGCCGCCACTTGGGAAGACGTTATTTACAAAGTTCAGTTCCAAGTTAATCCTGAGCATATTCTTGTAGCTCACTTTGTGGCCAAGCTGCGCAAACAGATGTCTATACATACGCACATAGGCATCGTAGTTAAGCATTTGGGCTGGAATCATCAGGAATAGTACTAGTGAGTTCACTTCGCGGAAATTGCTGATCGTATCTGCAATTTGGTCGCGCACAATGTAGATTAAAGCAACCAACGCCACCAATGTGACGATGTTTACTATCAGTTTCCAGCGCTTTTTACGTTTTTCCTCGGCCATACTGATAGGCATTATACCTGATTGTGGCGACTTCGCGGTATACTGTGAGACATGCAACAATCACTCGCCATCCTAGGAAGGCAACCTGCCCTCGGACTAGTCGAACTAGAGAGTCTGTTTGGCTCAGAAGCCATCACGCCTGTTGGCAAAGCTGCCGCACTGGTCGATGTCAGCCCTTCTGATATTCCTTTTGTTCGACTGGGTGGTAGTATGAAGCTCGCCAAAGTCCTCAACTTTCTAGATACGACCAACTGGGATGAAATCAGCGATTACCTGATTGAACATGTACCAAAACACACCTGCTGCATCGCCGAAGAAGGCAAACTGAAGTTTGGCATAAGTGTCTATGGTCTACGCACCAATGTTAAAGCTATGGAGCGCACTGCCCTTTCCATCAAAAAAGTTGTCAAGGCAGATGGACGGTCGGTTCGTGTAGTCCCAAATAAGTCACTCGAACTCAACTCTGCGCAGGTCTTGCACAACCAGATGACCAAAGGCCCCCTCGGTATGGAACTTTTACTGGTGGCCGATGGCGAACGCACTATCCTGGCCCAAACTACTAATGTCCAGGATATTGATGCCTATGCCGCTCGTGACCAGCAACGACCCAAGCGTGATGCCCGTGTTGGCATGCTGCCGCCAAAGCTAGCACAAACTATCGTTAATTTAGCTAATCCTGGCGAGGGCGAAACAGTGCTTGATCCGTTCTGTGGGACGGGCGTTATCTTGCAAGAAGCACTACTGATGGGCAGGTACGTGTACGGCACTGACCTCGAGCCGCGCATGATCGAATACACCAAGGAAAACCTCAAGTGGCTAGTCGGCCCCACGGAGCAAAAGCTCACGGTTGGTGACGCAACAGATATTACTTGGGAGCCGTTTGATGTTATTGCCGCAGAGACCTATCTGGGTCGACCATTCAGTACCGAGCCAGATAGCGCCACCCTGCAGCAAGTCATGTCAGACGTTAACCTGATTCACAAAAGGTTCCTGCAAAACTTGGCCCGTCAGACTAAACCAGGCTTCCGGGCTTGCCTGGCAGTACCGGCTTGGTTTACTCACCATGGTATAAAACACCTTAAATTGCTTGATTCTCTCGAGGAACTCGGGTATAATCGGGTGAGTTTTGTTCATGGGAATGTATGATGGCTTATAATATCGATATTAATGATGAAAATATAGCAAGAAGAACATCATTAATATATATGATGTATAAAAAAACATATAATATTTTTAAAGAAATAAAACCAGC
>CAZEBF010000004.1:10559-33653 GCA_964510235.1 uncultured Candidatus Saccharibacteria bacterium
GTCTGATCTTATTTATCGTCGCCCCGATCAAGTTGTCGGCCGTGAACTCGTAGTAATAACAAGGAAGTAGATTCATGTCACACGTCAAAGCAGGTGGTGCAGCCAAAAATGTTCACGATAGTCCCGGCCAACGGCTCGGCGTTAAAATCTATGGCGGCCAAAAAGTAAAAAACGGCCAAGTTATTGTCCGTCAAATCGGCCAGACCAAACGCGCCGGCAAAGGCACTATGATGAGCCGCAACTTCACTATTCACGCTAGCCGTGATGGCGTCGTTAAGTTTGTATCACGCCGTGTTAAGACTTTCACTGGTCGCACCGTCCCCCGCACCGAAGTCACCGTCGAATAATCACACTTACCTTTGTGCCCCGTAGTAGATTTCAAGTGCCTTTACTCTCGCCAACGATATTGCTACACGCTCCTTATCAAGCCGGATCAAGGCGTCCTCGAGCTGTTGCTGTTCTACTGAGTTGTCCGAAGAAGTTAAAGCAGCTGCCTCCTGTAATCCATTAATTTCCAACTGAATAGCTTGCAGCTGAGCATTTGTACTAGCCACCTCTTCAATAGCCTGCTCCGCCAATGAGCCAGGCTCTACCGTTGGACGATACTCACGATCAATTTTATAAAGCATTGGCATCTCGTGAGGTCGCTTTGGCTCGCACGCTATAAGAAAGCGATTAATGTCCCTTAGATCAGTTTCGAACCCATGGTCGACTGAAGAATGTGATCCAGATACATGAGGGTAATCCACGAAGCGGTCGTCTGCGTCAGACTCATGATACTCAGAGTAATATGTACGTTTTAGATATGTATCGTCACCACCTTCATAAACAGGCAGCTGACCTATTTGGTCTGTCACACTCCATAAAGTGTGCACCTCAACAGAATCTGCAAGCCGTTCCAGATTTTTTTCCTTAAGTTTACTTCTAATGTCAGTTAGGTTTTTGCGTACCGTATCACCGCTTAGTATCCAGTCGTCCACAAAAACTACTTTGGCATGTGCTGAATCGGCCCATTCATCAGCCTTCATCTTAACTTGATTAAGTAGCTCAGGTCGCTCAGCTACTAGCCCAGTTACTTGCGCATAAATGTCCCTGGAGATCTTCTGCCAACTTTTTCTATTCTCCGAGCTGTTCGAAGTCCCCTCACTCCAAACATTGAGGGTATAATCGTCACCTTGTCCAACATACTCTACCCATAATTCTGCCATACCTTTGCAGGCCGCTTCGTATTCTTTTGAACTCATGAAGTTCAAGTTGCGTCGAAACTCACTAACATCCAGGCGGACCTGATCAGCATCTGTATAAACAGCATTACCGTGCTCTATACGCACGTCTGGGTATAGCCTTGTCATTTCTTCAGCATGGTCAAGATAACTCGCCATTTCAATTACGGCTTCTGCTTCTGTAATTCGGTATTTCGTGCGCTCGGATGCGTCAATACCCCCGATAGTAATCTGAACCGGTTTGGAACGAATAGTGTGTTGATAATCTTCTGGGTGCGCCTCAACATCCGCTAGCAGGTCATCAAAACTCTGCATTTCTGCTAGTGGCTGATTCTCTTCCCAGAATTCTTGCCCACGTGGACTTAACAGTGTATGATCACCGGCTGCCTGCCACTCTGCCACAGCCACAGCACCTGTGACATCTTCAACCCATGGATTTACTCGTTCGCTCATCTATATTACCCCACCGCTGGTTGTATTCGGCTAATACCTTTGGCTTCACGATAGGCCTGAATTAACGGTAAATTATCCAATACTTTGAGTTTTACATAGAGCTTACTGCCCTCAAATGGCTCATAGTCAACGCCTTCTTCCAGACCCTGCACCTGTGAGCGGTATTCAATAGGTTTATTGTCAAACACGCCGGCAGTTATAACATCGGCATCAGTACCGTAACTTGTCGCTTCTACGTCATGTGGATTGGTTATGCCATTCACCCAAACGGAGCCGTCTTTTGCAGAAGCCATGTTCCATTCAACCAAACCATCAGCACTTCGGTAAGTTTCAACGGTCACATCACCAAGGAGCTCGTGCTTACGCACGGTCGTGCGTACTGGGCCGGCCGCAAACTGGGGCACGCGACCTGGGTCAAGCTGTATGTCCTGCAACACTTCGCGTGCCGGACGAGGATCGTCTTCAGAGATAAATCCCTGACCGGGTTTATAGATGAAGGCATTTCCGATACCCTTTAAGACAGTCCCATCGGCCTCAACGTCATATGTGTCAGCATCCCCAAGCTTCTCAGGAACGAAGTGATCCAGCATCCAGTCAATTTGTCCTTTATCATAGATAAGTTTATCGGCCTCAGCAGCTTCAAGCGCACCTGAAAGCTCATCTTTGAGACGAGTTTCACGTGCGTAACCATGAGACAAGGTGTTACCCTTATCGTAATACAGTTTTGTTCGACCATCTTCTTCTACTTTTTCCATAGTTGGTGAAACCCGCCAGAATCCATCACTCATTGATTTATAGAATAAACGTGGCGCAACCGTGCCATCAGGCAAGGTTGTGTATCCGACAGCATGCTTGCGACCCCGTTCTGTGCCAAATACAGGACTAAGATAGATTTGCTTGTCACCGAGGGTTACTCCTTCGTTGGGCGGAAAGTAGGTCAGTAATTCAAAAGTGTTTTGGCTCTCTTGGTCACTGCCACGTTCAACCTTTGCACGCATAGCCTCAGTGGCTTGGGCAACTGGATCATCGTCTGTGACGGTGTGATTGTCGTGCTGGTACGTCTCTGCGGTGGTATGCACTAACGCATCAAGCTGTTCGCGCGGAATAGTTGCGTCAGGATCATAATCCTGCACCTGTGCCACCTGCTCCTCATACTGATAGCGAGCTCCTTGCAGCAAGGGGTCTTTCGGGTCGATAGGTACATGTGTGATCAGTTCTGACATATTTGTGTTGTTTTACTGATATGATATTAGCATAAGCGTGACTTTTTGTCAATCTGTTGGTGCGGTAGCAGCATTTTGCTGATTTATTGCCATCAAGCTTATGTTTGTGGTAAAATTTACGGGAAAAGTAAGTGAACCGCACTTTATAACGAGACAAAAAACTCCATGAGGCAAAAGAAAACATCCAGATTGTTAATTTTTGGTGTGCTGAGCACGTTTGTTTTGAGTTGGTTCGCAATTGCCTCCCCTCAACAAGCCAAGGCAGATCCATTTACTTGCGAAGTTGGCTTTTACCAGATGATTGCTGGTCAGTTGACCGTACTGGATCCTTCTGATGGGACTTATGGGAACATAGGCGCTCCTGGACCAAACCTGACAAATGCACTTGGTTACAACATTGAAGACGACTATATCTATGCCATACGCAATGATGCAGGGTTTCAGGGACACCTTGTGCGCATTCATGATGACGGAAGCATCGATAACCTCGGGCTGCCAGCTGGTCTTCCTGTAGATTCATACGTAGCGGGTGATTTTGATGATGCCGGAAATCTCTATATTCGTGAGTTCAACAATAGTAATGAGATATGGGTGGTCGATGTTTCATCAAATACGGCGAGCGTCCTGAACCTGTCTGCAAACTTGTTCGTATCAGAGCTTGTTTTTATTAATGGCTACTTGTACGGGCTCGGCGGTACTGGCTTCAGGCAAATAGACGTAAATACGGGCACTATAGTGACGTCTACCGTCACCGGCCTGCCCGGTGACATAGTACTCAACGCAGCTTTTGGTGCTGGTTGGGCGACCATAGACGATCAGTTGTTCTTGTCGCGAAATAGTACTGGCGTCATTTATCGAATTGATGATTACACTACCCCCAACCCGGTCGCAACACCTGTGCTACAAGGAACGATCCCAACAAACAATGATGGTGCTTCGTGCCCAAATGCTACGAGTCCTATACAGGAACTAACTGCTGTGGATGATAGCAATACTGTACCGAATTCAGGTCCATTAGTAGTGTCAGCAGCAAACGGCGTCTTACAGAACGATATGGGAGATACTATAACGGTCACCGGCTACACTCAGCCAACTAATGGTAGTGTTGTCATTAACCCCGATGGTTCGTATACGTATACTCCAGACACCGGATTCTCTGGCGTCGATACGTTTACCTATACTATTACCGACACTTTTGGCATGACCACATCAGCCACCGTTACAATAACCGTATCAGCTACCAACACAACGAGTTCAGACACCCTAGCAGAAACCGGGCAGCAATATCATACGCTTCTCATGCTTGCCGTGTTGTTAGGTCTGCCTCTGACAGCTTTAGTCTACCGATCTTTGCGATCAGACTCATATCGTTTATAGGTAGTCGTTATTGGCCGAGATGGTGTTTGATGCGTTCAACGACATCGGCGATTACAACTTGTGATTTCACGAGGTAATCATCGGCACCGAGCTGTTCGGCGCGTTGCTTGTCTGTGTCTTGACTAAGTGCGGTCAACATAATGACTTTAACATTGGCGGTTTCTGGCGTATTACGGAGGATATCAAGCACATCAAAACCACTAACCTTTGGCATCATAACATCTAGTAGGATGAGCTCCGGTCTGTACTCAATGGCTGCTGCCAAGGCGTCTTCGCCGTTTGGTACACGCTTTACGTCAAAGCCTTCGGCTTGCAGACGGGTTAAATATACGTTAGCGAGTGCATCGTCATCTTCGACGAGTAGAACTTTGTGGTTTTTTGAGGTGTCAGTTTGTGGATTCATTAGTTCTTATGTTAGATGATTGTCGGGTTGAGCGCAAGAGGCCTGTAGTTGTTTACAACAATGCTCGCACAAAGCCCATGAACAATGGATGTGGGCGGTTTGGTCGCGATGTAAACTCAGGATGATACTGGCTAGCCAAAAAGAACGGATGATTAGTTGCTTCTATAACCTCAACCAGCGTGCCATCTGGTGAAGTACCAACTGCTTTAATTCCCCACGATTCGTATTGATCGCGGAATGCATTGTTGGCTTCGCAGCGGTGACGGTGACGTTCCGTGACAGATGTTTGGCCGTACAGCTTGGCAGCTTTACTGCCTTTTGCGAGTGCGCATGGGTAGTCCCCGAGCCGCATTGTTCCCCCAGTATTGAGCATGCCCTCTTGGCCTTCCATGACGTCGATGACTTTATAATCACTGTCTGAGGCCAGCTCAATGGTTGTAGCTTGTTTGAGGCCCGCATTGCGAGCTGCTGCGACAACTGCCATTTGCATGCCAAGACAGAGACCGAGGTACGGTACATTATGCTTGAGTGCGTACTGCGCAGCTAGGATTTTCCCTTCGAGACCGCGCGTTCCAAAGCCACCCGGCACGACAATTCCTTGCACGTCTTTGGTAGCCCGCTCAACATCACGCGTGGTGTGTAATTTTTCGGCATCAATCCATTTGATTTTGATTTTGGCATCATTCCAGAGTCCAGCCGCATAGATGGCCTCGAACACCGACATATAAGTGTCGGTGTTGTCCATGTACTTGGCAACGACACCAACGGTGAGTTTATGTTTTTGCTGGCCGGTTGCTCGCTTAACGACTGCACGCCAGTCTTTGAGATCAGGCTTTTTAGACTTAACGCCGAGCCGCTTACAGATGACGTCGGCAATGCCAGTGTCTTCTAGGGTCAGTGGTACTTCATAGATACTTGGAGCATTCGGCAGCAGTGCGATGGCCTCTTTGGGCACACCAGAAAACAAACTAAGCTTATCTTTGACACTAGGGTTAGAGGTTTTTTCGCTGCGCGCCACCAATATGTCAGGCGCAATACCAAGACCACGTAATTCACGAACTGAGTTCTGTGCAGGTTTGGTTTTGGTCTCGTTGCTGGCGCCTAGGAATGGCAAATAGACCACATGAACATAAATACAGTTTTCTAGACCGACGCGCAGGCCAAGTTCGCGGATTGCCTCAATGAAACTTAAGGATTCATAGTCGCCAACGGTGCCGCCGATTTCTACAATGTGTATGTCGTAGCCGTCAGCTGCTTCGATGATGAATTTTTGGATAGCGCCAGTGAAGTGTGGAATAATCTGCACGTCTTCGCCCTCATAGCGGCCGGCTCGCTCGTCTTCAATCACTTTCAGCAAGACGCGGCCACTCATTAATGAACTGGAGCGCGTTAGCTCTTGATCGAGGAACCGTTCGTAGTGACCCAGGTCAAGGTCGGTTTCGGCGCCATCTTTGGTGACAAAGCACTCGCCGTGTTCACGGGGATTGAGCAGTCCAGCATCAACGTTGAGGTAAGGATCGCATTTTTGGAGGTTGACGCTGAGGCCACGAGCTTTGAGAAGTTTACCGATGGAGGCGGCGGTGATGCCTTTTCCGAGTCCGGAAAGTACTCCACCTGTTACAAACACATATTTAGTTGCACGAGCCACTTCTCTCCTCTTCCCTCTCCCCCACACTTTTATGCTAGCAATAGTACCACAAAGCTTTTTAAAAGCACTAGTGTATTACTTACTGCATTTATTGGTTACTGTAGTTTTTTGAGTGCAGCATCGAGCTGTGGGTCTCGGTCTGCAGTAAAGTCTTCTTCTGTAATCTCAACTTTTTGGTCTGGCTGAATACCCTCTTTGTCGATATTCTTGCCGTTTGGTGTATACCAACGAGCAATCGTGACTTTTAGCGTGCCACCAGAGCTCAGCGTATCAAGCTTCTGAACACTACCCTTACCAAAGGTTTTTTCACCTACCAGCGTCGCTGCGTCATTATCTTTGAGTGCGCCAGCTAGAATCTCGCTAGCACTTGCGCTGCCTTGGTTGATAAGGACAACAGTTGGAATACCAGCCAATGGCGCTCCCGAGCGCGAACGATAGGTTTTGATAGTCGTGCCGCCGCGTCGCTCAGTTAGGACGACTTTGTCGTTGAGCCATAAACCGGCCACATCTACTGATGCATCAAGTAAACCACCTGGATCGTTACGCACGTCAACAACCACACCAGTCACCTTCTTGGCTTTAAACTCATTGGCTGCCTGGGTAGCTAACTCAACCGTATCATCACCAAAACGTGAAATCTTGAGGTAGCCGATGTTGCCGTCCTTGATCTCATACTCAACACTTGGAATGCTGATGTTGTCTCGTGTAATCTCAATGTCGACTTCTTTGGAACCATCACGAACTACTTTGAGTTTTACGACCGTACCTTTTGGACCTCGTATGCGCTTGACTGCCTCTGTTAAGGTGAGATCATACGTTGTTTTGCCATCAATTTCGACAATAACATCTTTGGCTCGCAATCCAGCCTTTTCTGCCGGGTAGCCTGCAATCGGAGCAACTACGATGATTTGTTCTTCTTTGCGACTCAGTTCAGCACCAATACCTGTAAACGAACCTGATAGTTCTTGGTCAAACTCCTGACTTTCTTCGGCATTCAAGTACTCTGTGTACGGATCACCGGTTGCAGAGGTGATGCCTTGCTTTAGGCCATCCTGAAGTTGGTCTAGGGTAACTTCACCATCATAGTTAGCTCGCAGTGTATCGTACAGCTCTTCTACTTCTCGGTAATCAAGGTCTTTGGGTAAATTTGTCTGTGTGCTCGAACTACGGCTTGCGACTGTGATCGTACCATTGCCTACACTAAGACCAAGTCCAAATAGGAGCCCACCCACCAGCACCATAACAGCGTACTGCTTCCATTTTAAGCGGCGTTTATTAGGTTTTTGGGGTTGTGTCTCCACGTAAGCTCCTTATGTTTTGTCAGTAATCATTATGGCATACCCATAGCTGAATACGTAGTGTTGTTGGGGTTGCTATCTAGAAGTAGACAAAGCGTAGACCCGCTGGGCTGATGTTGGACAGATTGTACGTGCCTGTTCCAGCACGGTTGTAGTCACTGATAGTAATAGTACCGTCGCCGTTAACTGCTTCTACATACATAACGTGCCCATAGTAACCACTGTTACTAACAGCTGCGGCGCCCACTTTTGGCGTATTGCTCACGGTAAATCCGTAAGCAGGAGCGCGATCATCCCATGTGTTGGCATTACCGAGGCCGCCTGGTGCGTGTCCGCCGCGAATCTTAACGCGGTATGCTACCCAGTCAGTACAGTTGCGGTAGCCGTAGCCGCCAGTGGCGAAGTTCCATACAGAGCCGCCAACTGCCCAGTCATAGTTTGGACACCATCCAGCAACTTCACCAGTGTGTAAACATTTAGCGCCACCCCATGGATAGCCACCGCCACCAATGGTTCCTGTGCCACCACCAAACAGACGAATGTTTTCTATAGCCTGTTGGCGCCGTAATTCTTCAATCTTTTTGTTGTTACTACGGATCTTTGAGTCTAGAGCGGCCTGTTCTCCTTCATTAAGACCAAGCAAACGATCGTTCTCTGAACGCTCAGCGGAAACTTCGGCTTGCAATGCTTGCTGCTCTTTTAGACGCGTTTCTACTTGGCCTTTCTTGGCAGCAAGCTCTTGCTTGAGGTCGGTGATAGTATCGAGTGTGGTAGTTATCTTGTTTTTAACAGAGTTACGGTACTGTTGACGATCAACAAACTCACTCAGATCATTGCTTGAAGCTAACATTTCTAGGGTTGAGATCTGGCCTTCGAGATACATCTGACGAATATTATTGCCAAGTAGCTCACGTTGTTTATCAAGTTCGGCTTGTGCCTCGGTAATTTGTACTTCTAATGCACCAATCTGTGACCGGTTGTCATTGATTTGTACCTGCAGACCGTTAATGCGAGCTTGCAGCTTCTCAATTGTTTTCTCTAGGCTTTCTGCCTGTGTTTCGAGGTTATCAATAGCATCAGCCGTCTGGCCGTTCTGTTGGTTAAGTTCTTGGATTTGCGACTCAAAACGATCAGCCTGCACCTGGGCTACGGTCGACAAGCTAATAGCCACAACAAGACATGCGGCAACTATTCTGACCGATGTCTTGCGTAGTTTGATGGTATTTTTTAGTTTTTGTTTTATCATTACCTTCCCGATTATATCAAATCGGTTAAGGCTTTTCAAGATGGGGCGTCTGATTATACGCTGAGTGATAGGCGACTCCTTATTGTGGGTTTGTTATCTGCAGAAAACGAGCGGTTACTTCTTGGGTGTCTTGAACTTGAGATAGCGACGAGTTGCGTAGTAGGAAGAGGCTGCACCAATGAAAATACCGATGGCTAGCTGCACGCCCAGAATCTGCCAGTAGTGCTCAGTAAAGAAGGTATTTGCAAAGCCGATGTCTAGCAAGCCTAGGCTACTGGCTTCGAAAGTTGATGACGACAGTGTGAACAACGTGCCGCAAATAAGCACAGAAATTAGGGCGGCCACAATCCCGTACAGCACCGTTTCTACTATAAATGGACCGCGAATATAAGAGGTGCTAGCGCCTAGCAGCCGCATGATGTTGAGTTCATCGCGTCGGTTAAATATGGCCATTCGTATGGTGTTGAAGATCATCAGCATAGAAATTACCGTGAATAAGACGACACTAAAAACACCAGCTTTTTGGAAGAACTCGGTTGTGCCGGTAATCTTATCAATCGCCTCTTTGCGGTCACCAGAATAAGAGGTCTCTTCGGATTGCAATGCTTGATTATCTGGCCGCTCCAAGAAGGGTTTTAGCTCTGAAAGTTCGTTTGGATTGACTGGTTTGATGCGTAAACTAGCCGGCAATGGATTCTCTGTTTGCGATATTGCAAGCAGTAAGTCTAGGTTATCTTGGTTTTGCTTCTTATACTCTTCGAGCGCTTCTGCTTTTGAGCGATACTCGACGGACTTAACGTTTTCTTGTGCTTTAAGTTCATTTATAAGATTATCGCGCTGCTCATCAGTTATCTCATCTTTTAAGAATACGGAGACGTCAATCTTATCTGTGAGCTGCGTAATAGTATTGTTGAAGGTAGCATTGGCAATCACAGAGAACAGCACGATAGTTAGCGTGGTAGCCATAACTGCGATGGCGGCAATTGCCAGCCAAGCGTTACGCACAAAGTTAATACAACCGGCCTTAACAATTCGCTCAGCAACAATTAGTTTACGACGGAGTCGTCCTGTGTGGTGGGGTTTGTGTTCTTTTTTAGGCATTCTTGTATGACCCGCCTGCTTTATCGCCCGCAATCTTGCCATCTTCCATGGTGACAACACGGCGCTTAAGCTTATTAACAATGTCCTGGTTGTGGGTTGTTAGTAAAACTGTGGTGCCATACTGGTTAATCTTTTCCAAAACTTTGACCACATCCCAGGCATGTTTTGGATCGAGGTTACCTGTCGGCTCATCAGCAATTAAAATGCGCGGCTGCCGAGCAATCGCCCTGGCAATCGCCACACGTTGCCGCTCACCACCTGATAATTCCATTGGCATACGCTTTTCTTTGCCTTTTAGACCCACGATGTCGAGAACTCGCGCCACTGTATGCTTAATCTCACCATTGCCCATTCCGACAATTTCGAGTGCAAAACTAACATTCTCTGCCACGGTTTTGTTGGGCAGCAGCTTAAAGTCTTGGAAAACTGTTCCTATTTTGCGACGCAGTAATGGGATATCGCGGTCTTTGAGCTTATCGTAATCGACGCCCCCGACGATAATCTTGCCGCTGGTTGGTTTTTCTTCACGGGTCAGCAGTTTTAGAAGCGTCGACTTACCGGCGCCACTCGATCCAACTACAATAACGAACTCTTTTGGTTCGACATGCAAACTAACCCGGTCCAATGCTGGAGCCATTCCTCGTGTATACGTCTTGGTTACCCTATCGAGCAAAATCATGTACGAGTATTATAACAAATGAAAAGCTTATGTTATACCGCTTTGTCGCTCGTCATCGTGAACTCGAGATAAGCGGTGATAAATGCGTCGAGGTCACCGTCGAGGACTTTGTCGGGATCGCTTGATTCGTGGCGCGTGCGAAGGTCTTTCACCTGTTTATAGGGGTGTAGCACGTAGCTACGGATCTGATTGCCCCACTCAGCAGATTGATTAGGGCCTTTTAGTTCACTAAGGTGTTCTTTGTGCTGTTCAATCTGTAGTTGAGCCAGTTTTGAGCGCAAAATCGTCATGGCTGTTTCTTTGTTCTGGAGCTGAGAGCGTTCGTTTTGGATGGCCACAACCAGGCCTGTCGGCAGGTGCGTCACACGCACGGCTGAGTCGGTTGTGTTAACAGATTGGCCACCGTGGCCACCAGCTCGATAGACATCAATTTTTAGATCTTTTTCATCTATCAGTAAATCTTCTGGGGCATCAACTTTTGGCAAAATGTCTACTTTAGCAAAGCTGGTTTGACGCAAGTTATCTGAGTTGAATGGGCTCAGGCGCACTAAGCGATGCACGCCGTGCTCACCTTTGAGCTTGCCATAGACGTAACTACCGCTCAGTTCCAGTGTGACACTTTTAATGCCTGCTTCCTCGCCTGCCGATTGCTCAATCGTTTCTACAGTGCAATCGTGTTGCTCGGCCCACCGTACATACATGCGCAGTAGCATGGCTGCCCAATCCTGTGCGTCAGTACCACCAGCACCGGCGTAGATGCTCACAATTATATCGTTCGAGTCATAGGGGCCGCTAAACTGTAGATCTTTTTTGAGCGCCGCAAAACGTGACTCCGCTTGCTTGAGTGATTCGGTCAAATCTGTGCGTACGCTTTCATCATCAAGTTGGGCAAGTTCAAGACTGTCAGCAAGCAGTTTTTCGAGTTCACGCCATGGTGATACTAAGGCGGATAGTTTGGCTTGTTGTTTCATGATAGCCTGAGCCGCTTGTTGATCTTGCCAAAAATCAGTGTCTTGTGACCGAGCCTGAAGCTGAGTTAACTCTTGCTCCTTAGCTTCAATCGCCAGTTGCTGACAAGCTTGCCGAACCTCGACAAGTAGCGTGGTGAATGCTTTGGTTACTTCTTCCATGTTGCATAAAGTATAGCGTACCCTTGAGTAGTACGCCTAGTGATTGATCTGGTAATAAGCTAGTTTGTCAGTACAACCACGAGCAAAAGTACGATAATAAATGCGCCGCCGGCGATAGCCGCAATCAGAACACCTTTTTTGCCGCCTTTTGCAGGCTCAACAGGTAAAGGTGCGGGCATACCTGGTTCGGCAGGTGGCTGTACAACTTGCCCGTCCATTGGTGGTTGCATAGTTTGGGCAGTCTCTGGAGCGGGCACAGGTTGGTTTTCTGGCATTGGCGCAGGCGGCGTTGGCTGCGGTGGCGTAGTTGGTTCTTGTGGTGGCATTATTGTTGTTTCTCGTTTATGTTGCTAACGCTTTTACTATACCATAGCCGTGAGCTCAACGATTACCAGAGAGATCTGAGATGTTTATGCAAGTCATGCACAAACTCCTCACCAGCACTCGACAAGCAGCCTATTCCCCAAACCTTGTCCTCAAACATGGTGTTGGCGGCTTTAATAATGCGTGGTCGAGTAACTGCTTTAATGCGCGCTGGCACTTGATAGTAATCTTCAATAATCTCGTCAAAGAAGTAGCGCTGAGCGTAGCCACCCGCCACACCGGCAACTGTTTGGGCGCCACGTTGGTAACGACCAATTGCATACTGTTTGGCTGCTTGGACATCTTCTTCACCAAGAGTGCCGTCAAAGACTTTTTCGAGTTCTCGCTTCATGATGTCGAATAATGGCTGAGCATTGCGTGGCATTACCTGCGCACCAAACCACCAGTTACTGGCATTGTTGGTGTGCGACAAGCCAGAACTCATGCTGTACACCAAGCCTTTTTCGCGGGCAGTTCCCCAGATGCGAGAATATAACGTTTCTGTCAGCATTGAATTCAGTAGATCGAGCGCGTCAGATTCTGGATCTGTCAGACGGCGCAACACAAACGTATCCATGTAAAAGTAAATGTTTTCTACCGTATCGTTGGGAATGTAGAGTGGTGACTGCAGCAGTTTTGGTTTTTCTTCTGGTAGCTCAAAACGCTCATCGCCTTCTGGAAGTTCTATGGAACCGAGCAAGCCACGAATTAACTTTTTACGTTCTGGTGTGATGTTACCAGCAATGACAAAGCGCAAGTTCTGACTGGTATGAGTTCTGGCATAGTGATCACGCACGTCTTGGACGGTGACATTGTCCATGAGTTTCAGACGATTTTGGTCAGTTTGCGCTTGGAAACCATAGGCTTCACGCAACGCCAAACTAAGGTGTCTAAAGTGGTTGTTGCCGCGAGCGTTGAGCTCTTCGCGAACATTGCCAAACTCTGCTCGGAATTCCTCTTCTAGAAACAGCGGCTTCGTAACGGCCGTCAGTAACAGACTAAGGATTCTGTCCCACTCAAAGTCAGCGCACTCAGCTTCATAGCTTATGTCGTAGCTGCCAGTTGACGCGTTAGAATAAGCGCCGTTTTTCTCGAACTCAGCCTGAAAATCACGTGCTTTTGGAACCAACTGGTTGGCGCCCAAGACAATGTGCTCCATCAAATGCGGCGTTTCCCATTTGTTATGCTCTACCAAATATTCACCGGCTCGGAAGTTGAACTCAAACGTCATAACTGTGGCGCCTGGCACGTTAACGAGCAGCCCTTTGGCTCCGTTCTTCAGCTTCACTTCGCTGACGTTATGTTTCATCAATTTTCTCCGATCAGTCTTTATTTGCGGTTTTTCTTGCGGCGTTGGCGTTCAGCTTTGCGAGCTTTTTTGCGCTTTTGAACTTGCTTCTTCTCGGCAGTTTTTTGTTCAGCGGCAACTTCACGGAAATCGTCAGCCTCAAGTGTCTCGGCTTCGGTGATCTTATCGGCGTTAGCCACTGACTTGCGGGCTGCCCGAGTTAGCTCTGTTTCTGTCGGTTCGTCCAGATCACCACGGTTGATTATCTCGGCGTGGAATAGCGTTCTGACGGTGTCGTGACGGAGCGTTGCTTGCATGGTGTCAAACAATTCCTGGCCTTGGCGCCGGTACTCGACGAGTGGATCACGTTGTCCAACACTCAGCCAGCCAATTCCTTCACGCAGGTGCTCCATGTTCTCGAGGTGCTGCATCCAAAGGTTGTCTAAGATTTGCAAGTAGACGTCTCGCTCAACTTTGCGCATAAGTTCTGGGGTCAACTGTTCTTCGCGTTCGTCATACAATTTATGGGCTTCTGTTTTGAGCAGTTCTGGAAACTTGGTGATCTCGGTATCAAATAGCTTGTCGAGAGTCTTGTCTGAGAATGGGAATACCTCGGTCACCATTTCTTCAAACATGTCGGTGGTGGCTTGTGGTGATTGCGCCAGGGCAGCAGATTCTTCGTCAATAAAGATTCCTATGCGTTTTTTGATGTCTGCGTGGTGCAAGATTTCTTTGCGCATTGTGTAAGTAGCCCGGCGATGACGGTTCATGACGTCATCGTATTTAACGACGTTCTTACGTCGGTCAAAGTTGTGGCCTTCGACCTTCTTTTGTGCGGCTTCAAGGCTCTTAGAAATCATGCGGTTTTCGATTGGTGCGTCATCAGGTACTTTGAGTCGCTCCATGATGGTGGAAATTTTATCGCCACCAAAGATACGCATCAAATCATCCTGAGTGCTGACAAAGAACTGCGTTGTACCAGGGTCACCTTGACGACCGGCACGACCGCGCAACTGGTTATCGATACGGCGTGATTCGTGACGCTCAGCACCGAGCACAAACAAACCACCGAGCTCTTTCACCCCTTTACCAAGCACAATGTCAGTACCACGACCGGCAATGTTTGTGGCTAGTGTGACTGCGCCCTTTTGACCAGCGCCCGCCACAGTGGCGGCTTCTTTTTCGTTGTTCTTGGCGTTCAAGACCTGGTGCGGAACTTTCGCTTTGTTGAGTAAGGCACCGAGTGTTTCGTTCTTTTCGATTGATGACGTACCAATCAAAACTGGTTGGCCTTTTTTGTGCAGCTCTTTTACGGTAGCGGTAATTGCGGCAAACTTAGCGGCCTCGGTCTTGTAGATTCGATCAGGCAAGTCATCACGAACCAGCTGTCGGTTTGGTGGGACTTCCACAACGTCGAGTTTGTAGATCTGGTGGAATTCTTCTGCCTCGGTTTGAGCGGTTCCGGTCATACCGGATAGCTTTTCGTACAATCTAAAGTAGTTCTGGAATGAAATAGTTGCCAGTGTCATTGATTCTTCTTGAACTTCAACGCCTTCTTTGGCCTCAATAGCCTGGTGTAAGCCTTCGCTGTAGCGACGACCTTTCAGCAGACGTCCTGTAAATTCATCGACAATCACGATTTCGCCGTCGTTCGTAACAACGTAATCTTTGTCGCGTAGGAACAATGCCTGTGCACGCAAAGCTTGTTCAAGGTGATAGATGGTGCGAATATTGTCAGTCCCGTACAAATTATCAATGCCCAGAATACGCTCAACTTCTTCCACACCTTCATCGGTTAGAACAACCGCTTTTTGCTTCTCGTCGACATCAAAATGGTCGTCTTTGCGTAGGTTTCGGGCTACTTTTGAGAACTGACGATATGAACTACCACTGGTGACAGACGGCGCAGAAATAATCAACGGCGTACGAGCTTCGTCAATCAAAATGGAGTCAACTTCATCTACGATGGCATAGTGCAAATCACGCTGACGCAATTGGTCAGTCTCTTTGACCATGTTATCGCGCAAGTAGTCAAAGCCAAATTCGTTGTTGGTGCCATAGGTGACATCGGCGGCATAGGCTTCTTGGCGAGTACACGGTTTGAGCTTTTGCATACGTGGGTCGTCATGCTTTTCGTTCTTGAATTTTTTGTCGTATACATATGACTCGTCGGCAATAATTACACCAGTTGTTAGACCAAGATAATCAAAAATTTCACCATTCCAACCGGCATCGCGTTGCGCCAAGTAATCGTTAACGGTAACGACGTGCACTCCTTTTTTGGTCAATGCGTTCAAGTACACGGGCAAGGTAGACATCAACGTCTTTCCTTCGCCAGTTTTCATTTCGGCTACTTTGCCTTCATGCAGGACCATACCACCAATCAGCTGCACATCGAAATGGCGCTGCTTGATCGTTCTGGTCGCGGCTTCACGTACCACTGCAAAAGCTTCAGGTAAGAGCTTGTCGAGCGATTCTTTCTTGAGGCGAGTCTGGAACTTATCGGTCTGAGCGCGCAAATCTTTGGCGTTCATCTTTTCGTACTTTGGTGCTAAGGCGTTAATCTCACGCACACGCTTGCGCATACGCTTAACTGTTTTGGCCTGCGGATCGCCAAGCACCCGTTTCAGAATTTTCTTCACCTAGTTCCCCTCTGCATTAATGACGATATTCAAAATCAGTATCGATCCACATTGTAGCGCAATTTGAACAAAAATTCAGGTGCTACGCTATAAAATTACTACAGAATTATGCACTTTTGCGCTTGAGTCGTCCCAAGAGATGACGAATTTGACGTGGACTGCCATGAGTTTCTTTGTACTTTTTGAGTTGGTTTCGTAGTTTCGCCTCGACTATATCGACTGCGGCATACATATTGATAGTTGTCTCTTTGACAGTGATGGTTTCTTTTGGCATATGCAAGACAACCTCGGCAGTGCATTCTTTGCGGGTTTTGCGCATAGCTTCTTTGAGCTTAACCTCAGCATGAACAGACTTGCTGACCTGGCGCGTCATGTAGCGGTCTAGCTTACCAATTTTTTTGCCCACATATTTTTTAATGTCTTTGTCGAGTTCGGCATGAACTCCAGAAATGTTAAGTTTAATCATACCCTTATTATACTCCTAATGGCCTAGCGCTTAAATCTCGTTTTTGCCAACCATGTATGGCTGCAGGACTTTTGGTATTGTGATTTTGCCGTCTTTTGTTTGGTAGTTTTCCATAATTGCCTTGATGATTCTACCAAGCGCAAAAGCGGTTGCATCGTTGGTATGTACTAGTTCAAGCCCACCGTCCTGACGACGAACCTTGGTTTGCAAACGACGTGCCTGGTAATCGGTCATGTAGTCTGCTGTGTGCGTTTCACGATATTCAGCTTGTGCGGGCATCCACGTATTTATATCAACACCCTGAGCATTTGGACGGCCAATGTCTGCAGTACACTTTTGTAGCAGTTGATACGGTAGCTCGAGTTTTTGGACTAAGTATTCTTGGATTGCTACGAGTAGTTTGTGCTCTTCTAAACCAGTTTCACCCGTGCTAAAAACTTCCATTTCGAGCTTGTCAAACTGGTGCATTCGGAAAATACCCTCAGTGTCTTTGCCGTACGATCCAGCCTCACGGCGGAAGCTGGTTGAGTATCCGAGGTACCGAATTGGCAACTGCTGCTCTTCCAAAGTTTCGTTCATATACATCGTACACATGCTGTGCTCGGCACTAGCATTCATCCAAAGGTCATCTTGAGCGATCTTATAGGTAACCTCTTCCGCATCTAAACGCGCCGACGCTTCATATGGCTCTGTCTTAACCATCGCCGGGGGCAACACTGGTGTGAATGGCTTTGGATCAAGCTGTAGGTCATTATCTTTAATCAACTGTGCAATAACTGTTTCATCGGTGAGCGCATCCATCACAAACTGAATGATGGCAAACTGAAGTTGTACCAGGCCACCTTTTAGGTACGTGAAGCGCGCGCCCGCAACTTTAGCGGCACGTTCTTTGTCGATAAAATCTCGTTCTTGACCAAGCTCTGCATCGCTTTTTGGGGTGAAGTCGAGCTTTGGCTTGTCGCCGACGGTCTTGGTAACGACGTTTTCGTCTTCTGTTGCGCCAACTGGCACCGTATCGAGTGGCATGTTTGGAATAGCTTTATATAGTGTGGTGAACTCTGGTTCGACTTTGTCGAGTTGAGCTTCTGTCTCGGAGATTTTTTCTTTGAGTGCTTTGCCCTTTTCTATCTGTTCTGTTGATGGCTTACTACCTTTTGCAGCGGCCGTCAGTTCATTGCGTTCAGCGCGCAACGCTTCAATTGCCGTTAGTAGTTTGCGGCGTTGTTCGTCAAGCTCAAGCAGTTTTTTAACATCAACTTTATAGCCCTTTTGGGCAGACTTTTCCTGGACGAGTTCTGGGTTCTCTCGGATAAACTGAATATCTAACATAGCAATGATTATAGCTTAGAAATCATGATATAGGTGTAGTGTTTGTGAAATTGTCTACTAATTACTCGACTTCTGCCAGGCGTTCCAGATCAATCGCTTCATGATGTCGTGCTGCAAATCTCAAAAGTGCAGCTTCCATTGACTCAAGATCGCGGAAGTCCGCTCTCTCAGGATAAAAACTTCGTAATGGCTCACTCACAACTACATTGCCACTTGAAGCTTCCCGCTCCCGTGATTGAAATGTCGCCACATTTCCGCTAGAGAGAAGTAGACTACCGTGTGATGTATATGCAACTGCTGGCGAGTGCATACTGCCGATGTCGTGCTGTTCAGTGAACCTTTCCAAGGTCCAACCATTATATACTTCTTGACCAGTTTGCACGATGTTGACGCCTCTTGAGAAGCGCCTTTTTTCAGTTTTAAAATGGGGAACGCGGATTTCTAGATCTGGCTTAACATCGTTGACTGTAAGCTCTGCAACTATGAATTGACTGACCCTGCGGAACTTTTTTCCACGTTGACTCTTGTCCAATTGCATACGATCTATTTGTTCTCGACCAGCACGCATTCTCTCAACTTCTTTTGCTACTTCATCAGAAAACTCTGGCATGACTATGTCTCCTAGATCACCTCTACTATTTCTACTATTCTACAATAATACACTGAAACTATCAAAGTTTCTGGCCGAGTCTACTTTCGGTGTTGCAGGTGTTGCATAGTAAGTTCGGTGCGTTTGCGAGCGTAGGTGCAGTAATCGCAGTCGCCGCCCATGGCCGCTTGACCAACTGGCGGCATGTCACCTTCCATGCAATCTTTCATTTTTTGCAGGGTTGGATCGACCCAGGCATCACTGCCGGTGTATGGAATCAGCTTGGTTTTGAATTCGAGCCGATCGTTAAAACCATCCAGGTCAATCCGTGCGTTGGTGTAGACAAAGTATCCTGTATCGCTGACGTCGAGTCCGTTCTGGCGGAGCAGCCATTGGTAGACTTCGAGTTGGCGTTTGTAACTCATCTGCCAATCAGAATCGATCGAGACTTCTTTGTCTTTGGAGGTTGCCTTGTAGTCCACCACAATCGCCTTACCATCATCGCCTACCCACAAATCATCAATTGCCCCAAAAACATGGAGGTTGGTTGGTTTGTGAATTGTCACAATTCCCGTGAAGTTGTGGCGCCAGGTTTCCATGTTTTCGTGCTGCATCGGCACGGCTTTGATCTGGTTGTCGGTCATGATTGGGTGCGGCGTACCCGCCTCACGGTGCGCATCGAACTCTTTTTTATACAGTTCATCAATGGTTTTGTTGATATTGAACGGGGGCGTGTTGGGCCGAGTTATTTTGAGCCGTGTGTCCAACCAAAAGCAACGAGGGCACTGCATAAACAGCTCAATTTTGCTGCGAGACACCTTAAATGGTGTTGTCTGGCCAGGTTGATATGGCTGACTGCGTTCTCTCCAATAATTCATTCGTCTATTGTAACAGCTTTGTACTCGCAGCGACTGCGGCGGTTTCGGCGCGGAGGGTGAAGTCGCCTAGTGAAAGACGAGGCAGTTCAGCGCTGAGGAATAGTTGCTTTTCGGTATCAGACCAGCCGCCTTCTGGGCCAATCAGCACACCGACATCAGCGTAGTTTGGCTGCTTTTTCTTACCCAAAGATTCTTGCTCGCACATAAACAATGGGACTTTTTGAGCGTATTGATGCACCGCGGCTGGCAAGAGCACCAGCTCACGAATTTTTGGGATATCGCTACGACCGCACTGTTCAGCGGCTTCTATCACAATCTTTTGGGCACGTTCTAGGTTAAAACCCGTTTTCTCTGAACGCTCAGCTAATACAGGCACAAAGTGACTGACACCTAGCTCGGTGCATTTTTGCAGCACCCAGTCATTCTTGTCTTTTTTAAGTAACGCCCACAGCAAATAGACGTTTTTGGCGGGCAGTTTGCGTTCAAAGTCAGTAATTAGTTCTAAGTGCGCTGCGTCCTTCTTCATTTCTGATATGACATAGAGTCGATCATGAATGACGCCATCAAATAAGATAACCTGCTGGCCAGCTCGATAACGCAATACCTTCTGCCATTGGTACAAAATCCGCTCATCTCTAAGCCAAACGTAGTGATCGAGTTCTTGCTCTGAGCCAACGTAAAAGCGATGAAGACGCATCTAGTTCTTCCCTGCTTCTAGCTCGCCATACTGCAAGGCTTCTTCAAGACCACCAATGTTCTGTACGTTCGTAAATCCAGCTCGCTTCAAGACAGCGGCGGCCATACCGGCACGTCCGCCACTGCGGCAATATACCAAAAGCTCAGTATCTTTAGGTGTGTCTGGCAATTGCCCGTTCATAATCTCCTGCACGTCGATATGCAAGGCCCCACGCACGTGGCCTTCTGCCCATTCATCGGCTGTTCGCACGTCCAGTAGTTGGCTCATAGTTTCACGATCTTTCTGATTTCGGCTGGTCGGCGCACCAAGTAGTCTGGCTCGTGTGCGCCCAGCGATTCTATGCCATTATAACCCCAGCTGACTGCAATCATGCGCACACCCACCTTTTTGGCAGCGTCAATGTCACGTGTTTCATCGCCAACATAGTACATCTTATCAAGACCTTCAAATGTATTTCTCAGACGTTTGAGGGCGGCTGCTTTGCCAAAAATACCAATGTTGCCAACCACCACGTTAAAGTGCTGAGCCAGATCGTTGCGACGTAAGAAACTATTAACCAGTTCTGGGCTGTTGGAACTCACCACATACAACTCATGCCCATCTTCGATTAAGTGAGCAAGTAAGGCTGGAATTCCAGTATGTGGCGGGATTCTGCTGGCCTCTTTTTTGAGTAGCTTGCGGCCTTGGGTCACCAGTTTAGGGACACGCCAGACGGGGATACCTAGTCGCTTCAGAATGTCGCGCGTTGGCAAGTTGCGCAGCTCGTAATAGTCAGCCATGGTGAGCTGCCTGGTAAAGCCCATATTGTTTACGACCTCAAGCGCCACTGATAAAGTGTCGGCTAGAGTTCCGTCAAAATCGAATACTATACGTGCCATCTATACTATTTTCGCACGAGATTGGCTAAACATTCAATGTGTGGGGTGCGTGGGAAGAAATTGTAGCCTGTTAGCTCGGTGATTTTGTAGGTAGATTGCAAGTGCGCTAGATCACGGGCTTGCGTCACTGGATTGCAGCTCAAGTAGACCAGTTGCTTGGGCTTCTCTTCGATAATTCGGTCTATCAGCTTGGGGTGTAGGCCGGCACGCGGAGGGTCTACTATCACACAGGCATCGCTAGTGACATACTGCAGGGCTTGTTCACTGCTCGCCTGTACTACTTCAATATCAAGGTTTTTTGCGTTTTGTTTGGCCATCACAATATTATGCTTGTCGAGCTCAATCAATGCGGTTGTATCACCAATTGGAATACCGATGGTGCCGACACCGCTATACATGTCGATTTTATTAACTGCACCGTCAGTTAACTGCTTGATTTGCTGAAGTGCTTGCTGAAAGATCGGTAAATTAACCTGAAAGAATGAATTCACATCGTACGTAATCGTTGTATCCAGAATTGTGTCTTCTAGACTAACATCACCGTATTGATACATTTTTTTAGTAATCACACTGGCTGGGCTTTTGGGTGTCGAGAAGTACACGCCGATGCCTTTGGCGGTATCTTTGAGTTCATCCAGCTCAGGAAAATGCTCGTCTTTGACAAACAGAGCTATAACCGTATCACCCGCCTGATTGCAACGCACTACCACAGTTTTTAGTTGGCTACCGCGAATACCCTTTTGATTCAAAATTGAACACACTTTGTTTGCAGTTTGGTCAACTTCTGGTCGGGCAATGCTACTGCCCTCAACAATTTGTTTGCCGTGCGTACCGCGATGGAACAGCGCCAAATGCAAGCCATCCTCATCTGCCCAGAACGAATATTCCATCTTGTTCCGATAATACAGTTCTGGTCCGGTGGCCTGGAAGGCACCGAATGTGGCGTCAACTTTTTCGCGAGCAAACGTTTCTTCCAGAATCGCTTGTTTATGCCGGTTCTCGGTTGCAAGACTCATAATTTGCCACGGGCTGGTACTCAAGTAAGCTGAATCTATCGGATCAATACGGTCTGGCGAGGCTTGTAGTACTTCTTGAGCTATACCCTCAGCATAATCCTTACGAGATTTGGTTAGCTGTACATTCAGCTTCTCGCCAGGCAGTGCGTTCCATACAAATACTTTACGACCATCTGGCAAAACACCAAGCCCTTGGCCACCATGAACCAACTTTTCTATTACAACTTCAGCGCTCGGTAAGGTTTTACTTTTCACCGTCGTAGTTTAACAGAGGTTAGCGAATTCACTAAGGGCGAAGTGTGCCAGCGAAGACTTGCCACGCCAAGGCTGATTTAGCTACTAAGCTCAAGATCATGTAAGCACGCTCGCCGTAGAGATAGTTGGACCACTTGCCTGTCTTTTTGTATTGCAGGTACATGTTGATAGCAAAGCTATTGAAGAAGATGAAGATACTGACGTAAATCCAATACACAAAGGTTGGAATGTTACCGGTGCCATAGACGCTAGCCCCCCAGACGTAAATGCCAAAGACTATCCACGGCACAATACCTGCCAAACAGCCAATCCAGTACGCCAGCCAGTTTGGTTTTTTCTTGTCTTGGTTGTGTAACTCCATAACTAATCCCATCAAGTTCATAATGGCGTCCAGGGCGAAGATCATGATGAGGCTGGATAGATCATAAATGCCGCTGAGCAGCGCGATTGCCACCATCATAGTGCTGGCACTCAGACTGTACTCTATCCAACGAACCTTGTTAATGCCTTTAGCGAGGTTAGCTTCATAACGTTTACGATAAACGGTAGCTATGAGCCCGTGAGCAATTGCCGACATAGCAAAGAACGCCACAATCAAGTACGACATATTAAGATCAAATAATGTCTGCTGTGCAGATGCTAGCACCGGACGACCAACTGCTTCTGAAGCTAAGCTGTCGAGGGCGAGGAAGTTAGTGACGATTGGAAAGGTTGTAGCAGTGCTCAGAATGAGTACGGCAACCGCTTGCACAGCATGGAGAATCGCCATGGTGACGTTCCATTTGTAGAGTGTTTGAGTAGTAATTGTTGGTTTTTTTGAATTCTTAGAAGTTGTTTTTGCCATGCGCTCACTATAGCACAAAAACTAGAGTGACTTGTACGAGATGTGGCACATGCCGCGGCCGGTGCGTT
>CAZEBF010000004.1:33753-44993 GCA_964510235.1 uncultured Candidatus Saccharibacteria bacterium
GGATAGCTCCAGGCCACGTCTTCGCTCTTCTGATCACCTTGCACAACATTAAAGTACTGGCAGTCGCCTTTCCAAGGGCAAGTGTACGGAGTTGGGCTTTTCTCTAGAAACTCAGATTTTACGGTGCTTGGTGGGAAGTACCAGTTGCCTTCGATATAAATCAGGTCTTCTTTGTCTGCTTCTGCGATTACGTGATCATTCCAGACTGCTTTCATAGTTCCTCCTTTAGTTAACCTTGGCGGGCGTCAATTATGCTAAGCATACTAGGGATAGCGATAGGTAAAATGGTGCCGAGGTACTGAACTTTGCTGTCATCGTACTCACATTCAAGTCGTAGAGTAAACGGATTTCTGTTCTGCTGCATCGAACCAATATGCTCACTACCCATAGTAATGTCATACTTTTGTGGTAGAAACAGGCTAATCATGTCCACATGACGGCGAAGTACACCTAGAGTGTCGCTATCTTCAGCAATTTGACCCATTTGTTGACCATTTACATCGTGAATTTCCCAAATGTCACGTACAAAAGCAGATGACAAACCTTGCCGCTTGAGTGACGCAATGTGCTTGCCAGTGGCATCAGTGATGTCGTAGGTGGCACTAAAATCAAGCACTTTACGGGCTTTGACGCTAAAGAATAGTTGAGTTTTGGCTTCGTCGTGATAAAAGTGAATCTCTTCTTTTAGCTTGAAAGCCTTTTGTTTGGCCATACAGACCAGCTGTTCTTGTTCATTATATGTTCGCACAACGGCACCGAGTAGCGTAAAGATCTGGCGTTTGACGTGGTATTTCATGTTCTTACTCTAACTCATGAATGCGCTTATGGTCGAGGCCAAAATAATGAGCCATCTCATGCCAAAGTGTGTGACGGACTTGCTCGTACAGTTCTTCTGGAGTGTTGACGGCATACGCCATCGGCAACTTGAAAAGAGTTATTCTGTCTGGCAGATATGGCTCACGACCACCACGTGCTGGCAACGGCACGCCTTCGTACAAGCCAAATAAGGTTTGGTTGCAATGTAGCTTGAGCCGCTGGCGTTGTTCTGCGCTCGGTTGGTCTTCATACGTAATCAGCACGTTTTGCAGTCGCGTGGTGTACTTATTTGGTAATTCATCTAAAGCCCGTGAGATCAGTACATCGTACTCTTCGTCGGTCGGGGGTGCGACCATCTACGTTTCCTGCCTCAGACGAGCAATCAACCACTGCTGATCCAATGAACTCAAGAACCAGCCGGCTTTGGGCCCGGACTCTTTGTTGAGTAGTAGCAAGTAGAGTGCTTTAAATGCCTCGCCTGGTTGAATGTTGGCCTGTTCCTTGGCCGTGTAAATCGTTTCATGCATAGCCTGCCCATCAAGACCATCCTTTTTACTCAGCAAATCAGCCAGGCTACGGACAAACGTGGTCTGGGCCTCTGATATATCAACTTCTGGTAGCGAGTCCTGGACCTGGAATTTGACGCTCTCTGGTGCGTACTTACTGAGCCAATTAGCTACATACGGGATTTCTCGCTCCAGGGTTTTGGCCTGTTCTTTAACAATATGCTGATAGCCAGTGCGGTTCAGAATATCAATGATTTGATCATGGTTGCCACGAGCTGCCTGGTAGACGCTCACCAGATGATTAAATGGAATGCTGGTGATGGTTCGCTGAGAGTTAATGGCGCTGGCTACTTTGTATGCACCGGCAAACTGGTGCGGTTGACCAGACACAACTGCTTCTTCTGCTTTAGAAAACTCATCGATCACATTATAGAGACCCAGACCGCTATCAAAATAAACGACTTTTTTAGGTAAGTTCCTAAAGACAAAGTAGCGCACAATTTCTGGTGGCATAATCTCGAGAGCTTGGGCAGGCGTTATCAAGTTACCAATGCTGCTACTCATTTTTTTATTGTCGCCCAGCAGGTTGATAGTGTCGTACGGCAGTGGGAATGGTGGCTCAGCATCAAAGACAGTTCGGACAAATTCTACACCGGTATCATAACTGCCGCCTTTAGTAGAATGCTCTTTACCATAAGGCTCGACATCAACACCCCATAGTGCCCAGCGAGCTGGCCAATCAAGTCGCCAGTTGAGTTTGACGCGCCCATCTGTATAGCTGACGCTGCCTTGCTGGCCGTCTTCATCGACATAGCCAATCGTTTTTTGGTCTGTATCGATTGATTGATATCGCCATTCGTTGAAGCTCTTATTGTCCGACAAGATCTGGATCGGCATCCAATCATCAGGCAACTTGCGGTTGGCTACGCGTTCAAAAATCTCACGTATTTCTTTGCCTTTAGCCACAGCCGCTTCGATCATCGGCACCATCTTGCCATTCTGATATTGGTCTTCGTAGCTGTAGATCACTTCCATTTCGATACCCATCTCATGAGCGCGCGCCTGGAACTCTTCACTAAAGTACGTAGCGTAGCTTTTATCGCTACCATCTGGTGCCGGTATGAGACAGATTGGCCAACCAACGTATTTCTCGTACTCTTCAGGCAAAAATTCGTAGCGTTTTCTGAGCGGGTCAAAGTTATCGACAAAGTGCAGGTGCCGGACTTTACGACCGCGTTGCTTGAGACCCCACGCTAAGCCATCGGCCATCAAGACTTCACGAAAATGCCCAATGTGATAACTGGCTGACGGCGAAATGCCGCTCGAAACCAGCAATTCACCTTCTGGGTGTTGCGCAATAATCTCGTCTACGACGTATTCGAGCCAATATCGGTTTTGTGGTTCTGCTGCCAAAGTGTTTCCTTTATCAAAAATCTGGGGTAATTGTACCTCAGATTTTGTTGATGATCTATGGGCGTTAACTAATTTCGACGATTTTGTAAGTTGTTGTTTCGGCCGGGGTAACGATTTCAACTTCTTCGCCAAGCTTCTTGCTGATGAGCGCCTTACCAATTGGTGACTCATCAGAGATCTTACCATTCAGTGGGTCAGCTTCGACGGTTCCAACTACTTGGAACTGCTTTTGGCGGTTGCTAGCGTCTTTGAGCTTAACGCTCGAGCCAAGCTGAACCTTGCTGTCAGCCTTTGGCTTTTTGATGACTTCGACGTTTTGGAGAATGTGTTCAAGTTCTGAAATGCGGCTTTCGACTTGCTCTTGTTCGTTTCGGGCAGAGGTATATTCGGCGTTTTCTGCCAGGTCACCAAACTCACGAGCGCTTTTGATTCGTTCTGCTAAATCTGGCCGACGTGAGGTCAACTCGATTAATTCTGCTTCGAGTTCTTTCACCCCATCTTGGGTCAAATGAAATAATTTCTTCATAACTTTCTCCTATCTTCTAAGGTCGTGCAACTTGTGTATGTCTTCCGGTTTGGCCCTATTATATCAGACTATTGGGCTGCGACTAGTTGTTTTACAAAATCTGCAGGCTTAATCAGTTCTACCTCTGAACCTGTGCGCTGCTTGACCTCAATCTGGTCAGTTCCAATAGTTTTTTCACTAATGACTACACGATACGGTATACCAATGAGATCAGCGTCGGCGAACTTTTCGCCAGGGCGGACATCACGATCATCATAGAGCACTTCTATACCATTCTTCTGTAATGATTCGTATAGCGAGTTTGCAGCTTCTGTAACTTTATTGTCTGCGCCTATTGTCGCGAGGTAGACTCGCGCCGGCGCAATGTTCTCTGGCCACACCAGGCCGCGGTCATCACTGAGCACTTCTGCAATTGCCGCCATTGTTCGTCCAACGCCAATGCCATAACATCCCATGTAGTACTTCTCTCGTTCACCTGCTTGGTTAGTGAATTCAGCGTCACGCATAAGGCTCGAGTAATGATGTCCTAGTTGAAAGATATTACCTACCTCAATGCCACGTTTCTCTATGTACTCGCCACCTTGTGGACTTTTGGCGTTTGATCCAGCTAGAGCAACGTCTGCCTCGATATTAACGCTAAAGTCGCGGTCGATATTGATATTCAACAGATCACGATGCTTCTTGTTCGCGCCGCCATACATATTCTTTACCGTGCGCAGACTGCTGTCTCCAACGATCACAACTTCACGTTTAGATTGCTTGCCCCGTTTTGGAAAACCAACTGGAGATATAAACCCTGGAATACTGCCAAGGTCTTTCACAATTTCTTCATCGGTTGCTGCTCGAAGACTCCAGGCATTGGCAACATGCGTCAATTTTGTTTCGTTGACATCAAGATCACCACGAATCACCACAAGGATGTAGCGATCTGTGCCTTCATCTACGTACAACACGTCCTTGGTCTGTTGCCATAACGGCAGCTTGTGAAGCTCAACGCCCGCTTCCATGGTTTTACCACGCTCTGCTGCAACCTCTTCAAGCGGCTTGAGTTCATCGTCAAGATTCATATCATCGATTTTAAACTCAGCGACATCTTCGTGTGCGGCAACACCATGCTTGGCGTCAATAAAGTAGCGACTTTCTCCAATTTTACTTTCAACACAAAACTCATGGCAGTATTCACCGCCGATGTAGCCGTTGTCTGCCGCTACAACATCCGTTTTGAGCCCTAGTTCTTCAAAGATATCCACATAGGCTTGGCGCATATCTGCATAGATCTGCTTAAACTGCTCTTCATTACTAAAGCTATAGGCGTCTTTCATCATGAACTCACGTACACGAAGCAAGCCACCACGTGCTCGCATCTCATCGCGGAATTTGTTCGAGAACTGGTAAATGTTGAACGGTAGATCCTTGTAGCTGATATTGAACTTCCGTACCAGATCAACTGCCATTTCTTCGGCTGTTCCACCCAAAGCGAATTCGGCCCCGCGTCGATCAGTTACTTTCATAAGCTCAAAACTAACAGAAGTTGTCCGGTTAGTTTCTTCCCACAGTTCAAGTGGGTGCAATATCGGCATGATTACTTCTTGCGCGCCTGCTGCGTTCATGTGCTTTCGAATTACGCCTATAATCTGATCGTGCACTTTGAGCCCAAGCGGCAGCAAGTAGTAGCGACCGGCCGTCGACTCGCGAATAAAGCCAGCTTGCACAAGCAAGCGATGTGATTGTATCGTTAGGTCTTTGCCTTCTGATTTTGATGTTTTGCCAAATAGTTGAGACATTTTCATGGTCTTATCCTATCACACGGCCGGTATTATTAAGTCGAACTCTGGCGTCAGATAGTTTTCTGCTCGTCTTGAGTGCAGCTAAAGCCATTCTGCCAGAATGATGCATGATACGGCGAGCCGTACGCTCGTATTGCTGGGCACCCTCCGCTAGGTCGCTGCCATACACCTCAACGGCTTCTCTATCGAGTGCGCTAGCCCACAACACCCCACCTCGTAACTCGCCTACTTTCACTGCTCCAGAAAGTACGTTCCTCGCCAGCAGCTCCGTCTCGATCTCAACTTGTTCGCTCAATTCCCACTGCAAATCCACCACACCGCGCGCTGCTTCATCCCACCGACTGTCCGAAAGCGCAAACTCTTCTAATGTTTCGATTTCACTCATTTTCTTGTCCTCATTATCCTTTTGTAAATAAAAAACCTTTGCTGATGTTTTAGCAAAGGGCGAATTTCTTCTGTGTCAATTAAATATACGCCCTAGCAAGTGGGCGGAGTCGGTAGTTTTGAACCAATGAGTAGTAGTTTCTTCACCATTTCGTGCATAAGTATACAATATCTACAACTTGAAGACAAATAGCGCCATAAAAGCTATGTAGTTCTTGAGCACGTGCAGCCCAATCGGCGCCCATAACTTGCCTGTTTTGTCCCGGATGTATATCAGCACTAACGACAACAAAAAGGTGTCTATGGCAGCTGTCCATAGCGGCGGATTGCCGCTACCAAATTGCAAGTGAGCAATTGCAAATAGCAAGCTGGTTATCAGTACTGCGTAGATCTTTTTGAGATGTTTTTTGAGGCCAAGGTACAAGAATCCACGCGCCAAAATCTCTTCTGTGACGGGTGGTAGAATCACCAAACTTACGAATACCAATCCAAGTTGAAGTGCGCCGCTAACATCACTAAAACCAATGTCCTGCTGCTGGTCTAGATTTACCTGCGGTAAGAAAACATTCACGAGCTGAAGCGTCACCAGCAGTAGCGGCAAGTACATGGCAAGGCCCAGTAGCGTATAGCTGAGGTCATTCCAATCAGGCTTAGTCAGCCCGAGCATCTTGAGGCCGTTACCGCGTAACTTTAATAAATAGTGCAGGCTGCCTAGGGTCAGCGCTTCTACCAGAAGAATATAAAAGAACTGTGTCGTGATAGACGAGCCAAGCTGTTCACTCAGTCCGTTACTGCCACCTTGCACGGCGATAACAAGTCCAAAGCTGATGCCAGCAATCAGTTGTGAGAGTAAGTAAATTGCCACGGTTACCAGTACAGCATCGTAGCCATCCCAGTTAACACCCTTGGTTTGTTTGGCTTCACGAGAACGTGCTGTGTACCGGACCAACCCAAACAGTGCTACATTAGCAAACAGCAGCCAAAACCAAGCCACTTACAACCTGCCTACGTCGACGATTGTTATCAACACAAATAGCACCATTAGGGCTACAAAACCAGTACCGTGAATCCATTCTTCGGCCTTAGGAGTAAGGGGTTTACGCAACGCGCGATACAACAGCGTAACGAACAAGCGACCGCCATCCAGCGCCGGAATTGGCAAGGCGTTCATGATAGCCAGTGTTAGTGAAATGAGTGCAATGATCATGAGCACAAAGCCAATGCCAAGCTCGCTGCCACGCTGCAAGACTACAAAGATACCAACTGGCCCGGAGACCTGCTTACTGGCCTCTGATGCATTACCTGTGAATAGATTGCCAAGGGCCGTACCGAGTCCGTTTAACGTTTGGACAGTGCCTTGCGCCATAAAACCAAGTGCTACAACAGGGGCCGACCAAGTTGATCGCTGGATAGTATAGTCAGTTGGAATAATACCGAGATAGCCTTTTGGATCATCAGTTTTGCGGCTTTCCTGAACGGCCTGCTCGGTCTCGAGCTGGGCTGTCGCTTGTCGCTCCACTCCCTCGCGTTTATACGTCACAATTATTTCCTGCCCAGCAAACTGCTTAGTGGTGTTCGGGAAGCCTTCTGATGAGTTGATGAATTGCGGCTCCTGACCAGGAGCTGTCAGCGAAACTAGTACGTCATTACGCTCCAGACCAGCTTTCTCGGCAGGCGAACCTTCGGCCACGAGACCGACCAAAACATCACTACGGACATATTTAGTATCAGAGGCTATCGTAAACTGATTTTCGAGCAGCTTTGGCATACCAGTCAGCGCTAGAATCGTCAAAAGTATAAAGGCCACCAGCAAGTTCATGCCAACACCGGCCGTCATCACCTTTACTTTGGCCCACAGTGGCGCAGCGCCGTACGTGCCCGGCTCTGTGTCAGCGTCATGTTCGCCTTTGAGCTTCACAAAGCCGCCGAGTGGCAGCCAGTTGAGCGTAAACTCAGTGCCGTGGCGTTTTTTGAGCGTCATAGCTTTTGGCGGAAAGCCAATGCCAAACTCCTCAACATCAATTTTGTTTCGACGAGCCGCCACATAATGACCCCACTCATGCACCACAACCAGCGCTACAAACATAATAAGCCCAAACACAAGCAGCGCTACTGGCATTACTTTCCTACCCTTCTATCTCTCTTTTTATAATCTTCTAGGGCTTCGTTTAAATCATCTATGCTGAAGTCTGGCCAGTGCTTTTCGACAAAACGTAGTTCGGCATACTCACTTCGCCACAACATAAAGCCGCTTAGGCGCTGCTCACCACTGGTACGAATAATCATATCGCACGGCGGTACTTCTGGTGCGTACAAGGCCTGTGCTAAAGCATCCTTTGTGATAGTGGTCTCTCCTCGGTCAACTAAGGTCTGCACGGCGTCGACAATCTCCTGGTGACCGCCATAGTTAAAGCAAAGTGCCAATGTGCCACGTGTATTGTCTTTGGTCTTTTGGACGCTGCGATCAATCGCGCCCAGCACGTTTTCATTTAATTGCTCACGCGCCCCGATGTGAACCAGGCGAATACCGGCTTGATGATACGTATCGAGGTGCTTTTCGACGGCTTTGACTACTAGCCCCATCAAGTATGAAACTTCTTCTTCGGTGCGCTTCCAGTTTTCTGTAGAAAAGATGTAGGCCGAAACATACTCGACGCCGCGGTCAAATGCTGCTAACGAGATGTCCTTAAAGACTTCCATGCCCTTGCGGTGGCCATCAAGCGTTGGCAGGCCTTGCGCTTTGGCCCAGCGACGATTGCCATCCAAGATAATCCCAACATGTTTCGGAGTCACTACCGTATCTCTTTCATCATTGTTTATTCAGTATAACGGCAGACAGGGCTAAGAGCAAAGGGCTAAGGGGATAGTTTCTTGATTATTGCAGTCAGTATTTTTTGTACTTCGACACATAGTGATAATTCTGCACTGTAACTGATACAAGGATAAACTTTTTTGGCTATTATCAGTTGTGTTTCTAGTTCAGCTGCCGACCCAAGCGCCAACGCGCAAAAATGTCTATATTCCTTTGTGTTGTTTCGGCGATACCCTTCTGCGATATTGCTGGGGACAGAAACAGCCGCCCGTTGCATCTGCGACGATAGCCCGTAGGTTTCGCTTTTTGGTAGTAGCCGCGTAAGCTCATATACCAAAACAGCGAGATTCACTCCCTTTTGCCATACGATCAAATCACGAAAAGATTGCACCCGGTCACGCATTTTACTTCACCCTCACCCTTCTTTTCTTTACCCTTAGCCCTGTTCTAAACAGTCATAATCTCAGACTCTTTGGTCTTGGCAGTTGCTTCGATAGAACCTTTGGCGGCATTCATGACTTCGTCAATCTGGGCCGTTACGCGTTTGGCCTCATCTTCGCCGATATCTTTGTCTTTCTTGGCTTCGTCGATTGTTTTTAGGGCTTCGTGACGCACGTTACGCAAAGTCACCATGCTGTCTTCTACTTTGCCGTTGAGCACTTTGACATACTCGCGGCGACGCTCTTCGTTCAATGGCGGGATTGGTACACGCACGATTCGGCCATCGTCACTTGGGTTGAGGCCAAGGCTTTGGTTGTCACGAATTGCCGTACTAATTGCTTGAAGATTGGTCGGATCAAAGGGTGTAATCTGCAGTAACTGCGCTTCTGGTGCGGTCACGTTGGCTACCTGGTTGAGTGGTGTTGGCGAGCCGTAAGCTTCTACCATAACACCGTCCAGCATGCCGGCGTGTGCTCGGCCGGTGCGGATTTTTTTAGCTTCTTCTGCAAAATGCTCTGCAGCTTGATTGAATTTAGCTTTTGCTTGGTTTACGACATCAGTCGGACTCATAGGTGTCTAGTTCTCCTTGATTAATTAACTGTTCGCCGACAGTCTCACTACGCTGGTCAAGTGCTACATCACCAATTGCTAGTGGTGTATCAGGCCGCCAGGATTCGTGTCTACTTTGCCAAAACGCTCTATTGTTAACCTCTGCTTCTGCTGGCTGATTTGCCATAAGAATGTCCTTGTTTAGTTGCAGCCTTATTGTACACCCGATTGCAGCTAATCGAGAACTTGAACGGCTTCAGGATTGAATGGCGGCACGCTCGTTACTAACATCACGAGGTCACCCTCATCCTGATACGCCGTGCCGCGAGAAATGCCCACAACATCTCCGGCCGCTACTTCAAGCGGCTCACGACCTTCTATCAAGAATTGTCCGAGACCAGACACTACCCGATACGTGTTATTAGACACTTCATTGACCACGCGCCGTCCAACGCCTTGGAGCCGGACAAGCGCAATAGTACGCTCGTCGTCGACGAATAGAGTATCTACTTCAAATAGTCCTGACTTCATAGTGCTCTACAATCTGTTAGTTAGGCGACTTCGCCGAGCTGCATGCGCTCGAAGCGGCGAACAACAATGTTTTCACCGAGTTTGGCGATGTAAGTCTTGATATGATCGTTGACCGTTTGGTCTGGGTTCTTTATGAATGGCTGATCAAGAAGGCAGCGTTCTGCGAAGTGCTTTTTGACCATGCCGTCGACGATTTTGTCGATCATCTCGGCTGGCTTGCCATCAGCTTTGGCTTTTTCTGCAAACTCAGCTTTGACCTTGGCTTGGTCTTCGGCTGGGATAGCGTCTGAGCTAACGTATTGTGGTGCAGATGCTGCGATGTGCATAGCAACGTCTTTAACGATATCGTTGAAGTCATCAGTGCGCGCTACAAAGTCGGTTTCGCAGTTTACTTCTAGCAAAACGCCAATGCGGCCGTCGTGCAAGTAGCTGCTAATAACGCCTGAGCGAGCTTCACGCTCACCGCGCTTGTCGGCTTTGGTCAGACCCTTTTTACGCATGGCTTCGAGTGCTTTATCAAAGTCACCCTTAGCCTCGTCGAGTGCGGTTTTAGCATCGGTCAAGCCAACACCAGTTAGGTTTTTGAGTCGTTTTACATCTTCAATGTTTACTGCCATTGCTATGCGTCTCCCTTCTTCGCGCTTTCTGCTTTTACTGGTTGTTCGTCTTTATCGGCTGGTTTGGTAGCTTTGTTCTGGCCGGATTGAACGGCTTTAACAACGTAGTCGGTGATGAGCTTGATGGTCTTGAGGGCGTCATCATTAGCAGGCACTGGATAGTCAATCTTGGTTGGGTCAGTATTGGTGTCAACGATCGCTACAATTGGAATACCGAGTTTTTTGGCTTCACGTACAGCGTTGTCTTCGGCAATGATATCAACGATGAAGATAGCACCGAGCTTGGCGTGCATTTCTTTAACACCACCGTAGATGCGGTTCATCTCGTCAATTTCTTCTTGGAAACGCTGAACTTCGAGCTTGTTGTACTTAGACTCGAGTTGGCCGTTAGCCATTTTTTCTTCGAGGTCTTTGAGGTGCTTGACGCGACCTGTCATGGTGTTGCGGTTGGTCAGCATACCACCGAGCCAACGCTCAGTTACAAACGGCATGTTGACTGACTCTGCAGCCAGCTTAACGCTGTCTTTGGCCTGTGGTTTGGTAGCCACAAACATGACTTGCTTACCGTCAGCGGCAGTTCGAGTAATAAAGCTGAGCGCTTTTTCGAGCTCTTCGACCGTTTTAGTTAGGTCGATGATGTGCGTGCCATTCCGTTTCGAGTGAATATACGGCGCCATCTTTGGGTGCCAGCGGCTACTTTTGTGACCAAAGTGAGCACCAGCCTCCAATAATTGTTTGATATCTACATCTGCCATAGCAGGTATGTCCTTTCTTGGTATTCTTGACCTTCATTTGGGTGCCGGCGAATTCCTACACGGAGTTGCTCGCTGGAGAATACTTTCCCAAACTGCTTAATTT
>CAZEBF010000005.1:0-3887 GCA_964510235.1 uncultured Candidatus Saccharibacteria bacterium
ACTCGTGCAGTCGAAAAAGACTTTGCAGTCAGCTTTAAGCAAGCCGAAGAGCTCAAACTGGCCGTTGGCTCTGAAAAGTTGAGCGACCAGCAGTCAGCCAAGGTTACGGCGTCGCTGCAAAAGACCCTGAACGTCTGGATTAACGGTGTTGACCTGGCACTCGATGAATTTGATACAGTCGATCACTTGCCCCACAAAATCTTACTGTGTGGTGGTGGCTCAAGCCTGGACATGCTGATGGATGAGCTTCATACTAATGACTGGTACAAGAACTTGCCGTTCACCAAAAAACCAATCGTCCAACACATTCAGCCAGAAGAGGTAGTCGGCATTATTGACAAAACCGGCGATGTTACTGACCACACGTTTATAACCGCAATGGGCTTGCTCAGAGTTGGCATGGATACGATTCAACAGGACACCAGTGGCAGTACGGGTGGCTCGATCAAAGAAAAAATCGACAGGATTCTCAAGGTCTAATTTATCATGACAGAAGCAGCAAAAGACACAATTTATATCGACGTAGATGATGAGATAACCAATATCATCGAGAAGGTTAAAGACAGCCCAAATAGCATTGTGGCGCTTGTATTACCAAAACGCGCCACAACCCTGCAAAGCATCGTGAATATGAAACTGCTCAAGCGTTCTTCAGAGACTGCCAAGAAAAAAGTTGTCCTGATTACTTCAGAAACCGGACTCTTACCTCTTGCAGGCGCCGTTGGCGTTCATGTAGCCAAGAATTTGCAGACAAAGCCGGAGATCCCGCCAGCACCAGAAGTTTTGCCGAATGCTCACGAAACAGTGATTGATGAGGGCGAGCTCGAATCCATGGATAACGAGGTTGATAATCAAAAGACTGTTGGTGAGCTAGCGGGTATTACGGCAGTCGCGGCTGCTGCTACCAAAAAAGACACGCCAACAACCGCTGCCAAAGCCACCAAACCTAAAAAAGACAGTAAATTCAAAATTCCTAATTTTGAAAAGTTCCGTACCAGGCTATTCTTAATTATCCTTGGAGTAGTTGGTTTGTTTGTTTTCTTGTACTGGGCGTTCTTTATGGCACCAAGTGCAAAAATTACTGTTGTAACTGACACAGAGACTATCAATTCCAATATCACATTCACAACTGACACTGAAGCGACGGCGCTTGATGTCAAAGCGTCGATTGTACCGGCCCAAGTTGCCGAAAGCGAAGACGTCAAGAGCGAGAAAGTCGCTGCCACTGGCACAAAAGATGTTGGCACAAAGGCAATTGGTACACTGACTATGAGCATTAGTTGTGGAGATGTTGATGGATTGCCGCCAACCATACCAGCAGGTACGGGTGTAAGTGCCAATGGACTGACATTTATTACGCAGAGTACAGTTAGTATCACAACGCCAGACTTTAGTGATGGTTGTAGGTTTACAGGCACGACAGGCATAGTCGCACAAAAGAACGGTGATCAGTACAACTTGGCCCCAACAAACTATAGTGTTAACGGCTTTGGATCAGTCAGTGCAGCGGGTACTGCAATGACCGGAGGAACCAGCAAAGTCATTAAGATTGTGAGCCAGACTGATGTTGATACGGCTGCAAATAAACTTGCTGGACAGAATGAAAACCAAGTCAAAGCACAACTAACCAAGGAACTTGAAGACGCTGGATATTATGTTATCCAAGCATCGTTTAAGAAGTCTAAACCAGCTGTCAGCAGTAGTCCAACAGTTGGTAGTGAAGCCAGTGAGGCTACCGTTACTGCCACAACTACATACAGCATTACGGGAGTGAAACGGGATGACCTCGAAAATCTCATCAAAGAGAAAGCTAAAACTGATATTGATGAGGCTAAACAGCAAATTGTCTCGACAGGACTTGATGAAGCTAAATTCACTATTGAGGGTGACAAAGTGACTATCGAGACTATCGCTATGACTGGTCCAAAAATTGATGTACCTGCTACCACAGAGCAGATTGCTGGTAAGAAGCGCAGCGAGGTTATCTCGACCATTCAAGAAAATCCAGGTGTCAAAGAGGTGCGGGTCGACTACAGTCCATTCTGGGTTACGAACACGCCAAAGAAAGCTAGTAAGATTCAAATCGTATTTGAAGATTCAGGAAATGAGTAGCACTACTATTCTGGCTCTGGATGTGGGCGATGTCCGAATTGGTGTGGCGAGGGCTAACACGGTGGCGCGCCTTGCTGAGCCTCTGGCAACTCTTCAGGCAAGTGAAGCTGTATATAACCAGATTGCTGAATTGTGTGAACAGCATGATGTCACTAAAGTTGTAATAGGTTTACCGCGTGATATGCAAGGCCAAGAAACTTCCCAAACCACCAAGGTTCGGGATTTTGCAGACAAACTTCAACCGAGCCTAAAACAGCCAATAGTATTTCAAGATGAGTCACTGACATCTGTCAAAGCAGAAGAATCCCTAGATGCCCAAAAAAAAGGGTATAATAAAGCCGATGTCGACGCATTCGCCGCCGCCTACATTCTGGAAGATTACCTGGCGACATCAGAAGGAAACTAATGCCTAAAATATCGTTGAATGTTCAAAAAGTATTACTTATTTTCGCTATAATTGCGGTCCTGCTCGGTATTGGTAGCGTAATTTTAGCTCGTCAGTACTACTTCAATAATCTTGAACCAGTCAGCGCTAGCCAACGCGAAGTGACAGTAACAATCGAAAAGGGCTCAACCGTTAATCAAATCGGTGAGCAACTCCAAACCGCCGGAGTTATCCGAAACGCTCGGGTTTTCTCGCAATATGTGCGAAACAAGGGCGCCCAAGAGCAGCTGAAAGCAGGCACGTACGCGCTCAGGCCAAGTTATTCTGTAGAAGAAGTTGTGACAGTACTAACTCATGGTGCCGTGCAAAAAGACCTGCTGACTATATTGCCAGGACAGCGGCTGGATCAGATTCGTCAAACCTTTATAGATGCAGGTTACTCAGCAACTGAAGTAGACGCAGCACTCGAACCGAGTCAGTACAAAGACCATCCTGCCTTGGTTGATAAGCCAACCAGTGCCAATTTAGAAGGCTATTTGTACCCAGAATCATTCCAGCGCACTGCCGAGACAAAAGCAGCCACCATAGTCACCCAATCTCTTGACCAAATGCACCAACGTTTAACACCCGAACTGCGTAGTCAACTCACCGAGAACGGTTTAAGTTTGTATGAAAATTTAATACTGGCTTCTATCGTCGAACAAGAAGTTTCAACAACACAGGATCGCGCTAAAGTTGCCCAAGTCTTTTTGAAGAGACTCAGCATGGACATGAAGCTGGAGTCTGACCCAACGGTTCGATACGGGGCTGTTTTAGCCGGCAAGGGGCCAATTTTGACCTTTCCAAGTGTCTACAGTACGTATGCAAACAAAGGCCTGCCGCCAACACCGATTAGTAATGTTAGCGAAAGCTCGTTGCGTGCGGTTGCTAACCCTGCAAATACCGACTGGTTATTCTTTGTAGCTGGCGATGACGGCACCACGCACTACTCGCAAACTCTTGCTGAACATGAAGCAAACATCGAAAAGTACTGCACGACTTTGTGTGGCCGCTAAGCTAACTAGCAATCATCGATCGAGAACATGGAAATCTTACTGGTCGCGTCTCTATCAAAGCTGACATAGCCATCTCTGGTGGCATACATTTGCATGAATGAGACATTAAAGTACCAAGCTTGCTGACTGAAGTTACGAGTTAAGGGCTCACGGCGATAGTCATAGGTGCGTATGTAGGTATATGGAAGACCTCGTGAACCACGTTTGTCGTAGTAGGCGCGAACAACATAGATTGGAGGGTCGTTTCTCGTTCTACCTTCGCTAAACCACACCTTACAGGCTTTGACACTGTAGTCACCGTTACTAAAACGTAGGCTGAGGCCGCGGGCTTTGGC
>CAZEBF010000005.1:3987-16980 GCA_964510235.1 uncultured Candidatus Saccharibacteria bacterium
GCGGTTATCTGCGATACCATTTTCACCAACCGTAGTACCATCGCCCCAATAAGTGACGATTGTGGCGCGAATTGGCAGGTTGGTCACCCTATTACCGTCTCTACCTTTTGGTGGTTTTGTGACAATAGCGCGGATGTAGTGATTATCGCCACCATCAACAGTTTGACAGGCGTAGTACTTGTACTCGTTGTTTGCGCCGCTTTCGCCAAGTTTGGTCCAACGGGTCAGGGCGTAATTTTTGTCTAGGGCTTGCACGGAAAGCTTGTCTACGTTATTGCGTGAATAGATCATTGTTCCAATTAAGCTGACACCCGCTAGCAGTACTACAGCAATTAGAATTTTTATGAAGAGAGGCAATGAGCTTAGTTTAGCGACGAGACCAGTCTTCTTGGTTGAAGATCGAGCTTTTGTCTTTTTGACGGTTTGTTTGGCCATGTTGAATCCTTTTTGTTTTTGTAGGCTATACGACTATAATAGTTGTAAATGTTTATGCTTGTCAAACTGTCTCAGACAACCTGTGGAAAACTCATATTGAGTTTGCTGTTCAGCACAGGACTTTTTTTAGCTATTCCAGGCGCTGCAAGCGCCCAGGTGAGTCCTTTCGAGTCATTCTCCACAGTGGGAAGTGCTTCATGTGGCCCTTCGGATAGACTGACTTACAGCGTAGCTGCACCAGACTTAACTGAATCAGAGACCATCTACATCAAAACGAACGCCGCCAACCTGACCAGTACGATTGACGTATATCTGGAGAGTGACAGTGGTTGTAGCAAGATAGGAACCGTCACAGCCAATGACAAATCATGGTCAAAGCTGACAGATGTTTCCGAGAAGATAGCGGGCTCTAGCGGTACGCTTATCTTGGCGAGTCCCAATCTGGGAGCTGACATCTATGCTAGTGTGGCTACAATTCTGATAACACCGCCAGGTCTTTGTACAGATGTAAATGCAAATTGCATGGGCGATTTTCAAGGCTACACTGGTGCGATCGAACCAGTCACTGTCTCTGTGCCAGGTGAGTTTGTGACTGTCCAGACCATACCTGACGTCAACCAGGAAACTATTCTGTATGTTGAGTATTATGATGGCGGCGAATTTCTGTACACGTTGCCGGAAGTAACCGATATCGACCAGAATTATCTCCGTGGTGGTGAACGGACTGTTAAAAAAGTAGTCTACTTAAGCAATAACAAGCTATTTACTATAACCGAGCAGGTACAGATGCCGTCAGATCCACTTTACTCGCAGTACATCAAGAGTTCGTTTTTTCGCCTGGGTGGTCAAACCAGGCTGGTGCTGGGTTTAGTCGGATTGGTGGCAGTAGTATTGTTGATTGCCTGGATAATCAGGCGCATACACGCTCGTCGGACCTACCGAACTGGTCACGGCATCGATGCATACCTCAGAACACACCACAACGACTAGAGTAGCTTGATTTGACTAACAGGAGTGATTCTAAGTATCGCTCGGCCAATAATGTTACGCGAAGGGATTTGGCCTAGACTGGAACGAGAGTCGATTGAGCCACCGACTTCACGGTTGTCGCCAACCACAAAGATATGGCCTTCTCGCACCACTGTGTCGACTGTGCCTGATGTTTTGGCAAGATCCTTACAGCAGGGCGGTAACGTAACGTCCTCGCCCTTAGGGGTTCGCTCGTTATAGACTTTGATGACGCCTTCAGTGAGTACAACTCGCTCGCCCGGCAGGCCGATAACTCTTTTGACATACCGCTCGTCTGGTTTTTGCGGGTTAATAACCACGACAACGTCATAGCGAGACGGAATATAGCGGCTATTACTTAGTCCTGCCCAGGTCTGTGGGAATTTGTTAACGAGTAGTGTGTCTTTAGTATTTAGCGTTGGAACCATCGATTCGCCATCGACAAAGAATGGTTGCATGACCCAGATATTCCAAAATGCAATGCTAAGTAGTAGAAGAACGCCGATTAGTATCTTGGTTGAGACAGAGAAGGCTCGTCGCTTCTTGGCGCCCTTATCAGTGGCGATTGGGACGAACACATCTGGACGAACAGTTTGCAAGGGCAGATTACTCGGTAGAATCTCTTCTTCATCAATTTGGTCGTTAGTAGGTGAATCAGGCATCGTATATGTAGTGTAGTTGATGACGTTCTGCTTATACAAATTTTCTTATGCTTAACAGCAACAGGGGTCACCTCTGTTAGTATGGGTTGATTTGTATGTATATTTTGTTATACTTAGCAGCGCAATTCGTTAGAACCAACCATTTCTACTAACAGATTGCAGTTATATCCGTTTGAAGTCAAAACAACAGCACACGTCGATCGCTGTTAAGTACCATTAACCCGGATATAACTTACGGTGATTACACCGGGAGAATTCGTATCAGTACACAATCAAGCGTGTCACAAGAAATTGTCTCCAAAGTATCTACCCTTTCGCCTACCCAGAGCGCTAAGGGTGCATATACCAGATTATCCAAGAAATCACGTAAACGACTCGTCCGTTATGGACTGGTCTTTGCAAACGTGGCCGTACTCTTTGCGGTGACGGGATTTTTGATTTACAGCAATCAGACTGATGCTAATAGTACGCAACAGGCTGTTTTCTCTGTTGCCGAAGAAAAGCAGACTAATCCACTCGATCAGTTGTCATCAGCTGATATTGCCGTTCAAATTGCTCAAGTATCACGTCTCGAGCAGCGGGCAGCAGTTGCCAACAAGGCCGATACGGTCAATGCGCAGCTTGCTGTGAGTGCGAGTGATGCAAAAGTGGTTGCCAAGCCCCAGATTGTCACCGAAGGTCTCAAATCGAAGTATGATATTACGTATTACACCACCGTCCAGGGTGATACTGTTTCAAAAGTTGCCAAGAAGTTTGGTATTACATCCGACAGTGTTCGCTGGTCAAATGACCTTGAAGGCGATGCGCTGGCCGCCAAAAAACGGCTGATTATCCCGCCAATTAACGGCATCGTCGTTAAAGTGACCGCTAGTGATACCCCACAAAGCCTGGCACTCAAATACAACGCGAGCAAGGCAAAAATCATTGCATTTAATGACGCCGAGATAAATGGCCTGCAGGCTGGTGAATTGATTGTTATCCCTGGTGGTTCACCGCAAGCTGCGGCCCGTCAAACACTTGCGATTGCACCTTCAACCTCTAGCGCCTCAGGCTTTGCTTGGGGTGGTCAGTCACCAGTATATGGTGGTAATGGCTATGATTACGGCTACTGTACATGGTGGGCTGCTCTACGTCGTTCACAGATAGGTCGGCCAATCCCAAGTAACCTTGGCAATGCCAGTACTTGGAAGGCCCTTGGGGCGGCCGCAGGTCTAGGTGTCGGCAATGCTCCACAAACAGGCGCGGTCATTTGGACACCACCTCGAGACTACTACGGTCACGTTGGTTTTGTAGAAGAAGTCTACTCTGATGGTCGCGTAAAAATATCAGAAATGAACACCGTAGGTTGGGGTGTAACGAGCACAAAAATCTTGTCGCCCGCTCAAGCAGCCGCCTACTCGTACATTTACTAAACCCTTTTCACACTAGACCCTGACCCCTAAAACCTATACCCTATAACTACAATGTTTATAGATAAAGCAACAGTACAGCTCAAAGCTGGCGACGGTGGTGATGGAATTGTCAGTTTTCGGCATGAAAAATTTATTGATAAAGGCGGTCCAAACGGCGGCGATGGTGGCGATGGTGGCGATATTGTCATGCAAGCATCACGTAACCAGAACACGCTGGCAAACTTTCGTTTCCAAAAACAGCTCGCCGCAGAACCTGGTCAGCCTGGTTCCAAGCAGAACAAACACGGTAAAAGTGGAAAAGACTTAGTAGTAGCAGTTCCAGTTGGAACAGTTGTCTATGACGCTGAACACAAAGAACTGGCCGATCTCTCCGCCGATGGCCAATCTGTTATCATAGCTCGCGGTGGCAAAGGTGGCTTCGGCAATGCGCACTTTGTTTCATCAACAAGACAAACACCACGCGTAGCAGAAAAGGGCGAGCCAGGTGATGAGTTAAGTGTAGCCTTAGAGCTCAAAATTATTGCAGATGTTGGCCTGGCTGGTCTGCCAAACGCCGGTAAATCAACTTTTCTGGCCAGTGTTAGTAATGCAAAACCAGAGATTGCTGATTATCCATTCACCACGCTTACCCCAAATTTAGGCGTCGTTGATCTTGCTAAAGACGTTAGCTTGCTCATCGCTGATATTCCAGGACTGATCGAGGGGGCGAGCGAAGGTAAAGGTTTGGGTGATGACTTCTTGCGTCACATTGAGCGCACAAGCGTACTATTGCATCTCATTGACGCTTATCAAGACGATATCGTAGAAGCGTATAAAACAATTCAGAACGAGCTGGCGTCATACCGCATTGATTTGAGTAATAAACCTCAAGTTGTAGCGCTGACAAAAATTGAAGGTCTTGATGATGAAATTGTTGCTGACCGTTTGCGTGAGCTCAAAAAAGTCGTGCCCAAAACTACCCAGTTATTTGCTATCTCGTCTGCTAGTAAACAGAATGTCCGCGAGTTATTATTTGCGTTGCACAAAGTCGTTGCATTACAACGCGCTGAAGCTGAGGCAGCCCGTGAGGATGAGATTCCAGTTATTCGGCTCGAAGAGGATCCGCACTGGGTCATAGAAAAGGTGGACGGCGGCTGGCAAGTTATTGGTCAAAAAATCGAACGATTTACACGCCGAACCGATTTAGAAGATTTTCACGGGGAACAACGTCTGCGTGACATCATGCGCAAAATGGGTATTATGCGCGAGTTGCAACGCAAAGGTATTATGCCCGGTGACCGGATTATCATTGGCAAGGACCCGATTGGTGAGTTCGAGTATTAGCAGCTTTGTCGGTCGCTGCCAGCGGCTGAATCAAGCTGCGGAAGTGAGTGATTCAAAATCGGTAGTGTATCTGATGAGTCGTGACCAACGGCTGCATGACAACCATGCCCTGCTGTATGCGCAGCAGCAAGCGCAGAAGCAAAAGTTGCCACTCAGCATTATATTTGCACTGTATTCGTCTTCTGGACAACGCGCCAAAGAACACTATGAGTTTATGTTGAGTGGATTGCGCGACTTGGCAGAGGAAGCGGCGAATTACAACATCTCATTTTTACTTGTTTCGCGTGACGATCTTGAGACAAAACTAGATGCACTACGACCAGCTATACTGTGTTTTGATTTTTCGCCGTTACGCGGCAGTAAGTCACTACAGCAAAAGCTTGCGAGCAAAAATGCCTTTCCGTGTGTTCAAATTGACACACATAACCTTATTCCAATATGGCAAGCAAGTGATAAACAAGAATATGCTGCCCGCACGCTTCGATCAAAAATTCATCGGAAATTGCCAGAATTCTTAATGGAACCGCCAACTTTGCAAGCGCACAGCTACGGTGAAGCTAGCATAGAAATTGATGAGAAGGCAGTAAAGTCAGCTCTTTCTAATCTACGCAGTAATGGCCAGATGCTTAGCTGGAAAAGTGGCGAAACTGCGGCGCAACAAGTCTTGAGTAACTTTATTTCACGACGACTTAATGGATATGCAGAACAACGTAATAACCCAAGCCTAGATGGACTAAGTGGTTTGAGCCCATATCTACATTTTGGGCAACTCAGTAGTTTGCGAGTTGCCCTAGAAGTTCAGTCTCATACAGACATAGCCACCTCAGCTGATCGTGATGCGTTGCTGGAAGAGCTGATTGTCAGAAAAGAGTTGAGCGATAACTATTGTTACCACAATCCTCACTATGATTCGCTGGCGGGAGCACCGGACTGGGCAAAACAAACCCTGGCCAAGCATGCCAATGACCCTAGAGATTTTTTGTATTCGTTGGAGCAGCTGGAGAAGGCTCAAACGCATGACGAAGCCTGGAATGCTTCCCAGCGTCAACTCGTTCGAACTGGTAAAATGCATGGCTATATGCGTATGTATTGGGCTAAGAAAGTTTTGGAGTGGACTGAATCAGCTGAACAAGCTCACCAGTTTTTAGTGTTCCTCAACGACTTTTATTCGATTGATGGCGGCGATCCAAATGGCTATGTCGGTATTTTGTGGTCAATCGCTGGGCTACATGACCGCCCATGGTTTGAACGACCTGTCTACGGAACAGTGCGTTACATGAATGAGAACGGTCTGAAACGTAAGTTCAAACTGGCCAACTATATCACTGCATATTCTGCTTAAAGTGCTAGACTAGGGGCATGAGCCAAAGCCTCTTTTTTTATGACCTAGAAACCAGTGGCGTGAATCCTCGTAGCAGCCGAGTTATGCAATTTGCTGGTCAGCGCACTGACATGAACTTGCAGCCGATTGGTGACCCACAAAACCATCTCATTAAACTGGCTGACGATACGTTACCAGAGCCAGATGCAATTATGATTACGGGCATCACACCGCAGCAGGTTAGCGCCGACGGCATGACAGAAAAAGAATTTCTAGATATCTTTCATGATCAGATAGCCAAGCCTGGAACGGTATTTGTCGGCTTTAATAGTGTTCGTTTTGATGATGAATTTATGCGCTACATGCAGTATCGCAACTTTCATGATCCGTATGAGTGGCAATGGAAAGATGATCGTAGCCGTTGGGATTTGCTCGATGTTATGCGCATGACCCGTGCTCTGCGACCAGAGGGTATTAAATGGCCTGTTGATGTGAACGGCAAGGCCACTAATCGTTTAGAACTCTTTACTGGAATTAACGGCTTATCGCATGATAATGCCCATGATGCATTAAATGATGTGTTAGCGACTATTGCTGCAGCCCGCCTAATTCGTGATAAACAGCCCAAGTTGTTTGATTACTTGCTGAGCTTACGAAGTAAACAAGCTGTGCAAAAATTGGTCTGTGGTGATCAACCGTTTGTCTATACATCGGGCAAGTATGCTGCAGAGTACGAGAAGACAACAGTTGCGTTTACGCTGGGTGAAAACCCCAAGAAACAAGGTGTACTGGTTTACGATCTGCGACATGACCCAACACCGTTTTTGGCGATGAAGACAACAGAACTGGTTGAGGCTTGGAAATGGAAACGGGACAGAGAAGACCTGCCACTGCCAGTAAAAACTTTGCAGTTCAACCGTTGTCCGGCAGTTGCTCCATTGGGCGTGCTTGATGACGCTAGCAAGGAACGAACTAGTATCGACCTAGCAACCACACAGAAGCATCTTAAGATTCTTACAAGTGACAGTGGTTTTTATGATCGATTATTGCAAGCCCTTGAGGTTATGAATAAGGACCAGCAGACACGATTGGTTTCTGCAGATGTAGATGTTGATGCACAGCTCTACGATGGTTTTATTCCTGATACTGATAAGACAACATCACGAGCTATTCGTGTGGCAGATCCAGATGAGCTGGCTGAATTTGCAAGCAAGCTACATGATGCTCGGCTCAAAAGCCTATTGCCACTGTACAAAGCGCGTAACTATCCAGCATCACTGACTGATGAAGAACGAGCTGACTGGGAGGCTTATCGACAGCGCAAACTCACGGCTGGTGGCGAAACTAGTCAGTTAGGTCGCTACATGAAGCGCTTGGCAGAACTAGCAGCTATGTCTCATCTTTCAAGTGAGAAACGGTATTTGTTGGAAGAACTCCAACTATACGCGGAGAGCATTATGCCTTGGAGCGAGTAGTCTTTTTGCTTGATTTACGCTTTGTTGTAGGTCGTGCTTTGGCTGCCTTAGCTGAACTAACTGATTTAGCGTTTGAAGTACGTTTCTTGCGGACGGGTTTTACGGGTGTAACAGCATCATTAGAGCTTGCCGCAGTTAGGGCCTGAACTTTAAGGGCATAGTTCTTGTGGTAACGAATCTCGAGCACGATTAAGAAGATAGCTGCTGCAGCCAGCACCCAGGCAAAAGTTATATTGAAGCGAGTTCCTGGCACAATCCCCAGGACGATAAATTCTAGCATGACGCCAACCCCTGTTATTAGTTTGGATTATATACCTTATTGCGTATATGTCAACATTATTGCAAAGCTTAAGCAGTCTCAAAGTGTTGTTTTGTTCGTTATGCATGTGTAGCCAACTAGAAAAAAACAGTATTTTCTGCTAGAATACCTCAGTTTATGAGCGATGTAATTAGAGTACAGGGAGCCAGGGAACACAACCTCAAAAACGTGGATGTAGAAATTCCACGTAATAAGTTGGTGGTTATTACTGGCCTCAGCGGCTCGGGGAAATCGAGCCTGGCGTTTGACACCATTTATGCCGAGGGTCAACGTCGTTATGTCGAAAGTCTCAGCAGTTATGCTCGCCAGTTCTTGGGACTAATGGAAAAACCGGATGTTGATCAAATTGATGGCCTTAGCCCAGCCATATCAATTGACCAAAAGTCTACCAGTCGCAATCCTCGCTCAACCGTAGCTACTGTTACAGAAATCTATGATTATCTGCGTCTACTCTATGCCCGTATTGGTGTACCACACTGTCCTGTTTGCGGTAAAACTGTCAGTCGTCAAACAGCACAAGGCATTATTGAGCAGGTAGAGAAAGAGCACAAAGACGCTAAAATTATGGTCTTGGCGCCAATTATCGCCGACAAAAAAGGTGCTTTTGAACACATCCCAGAGCAATATATGCGAGCAGGTTTTGCTCGTGCTCGCGTTGACGGTGTGGTCTATGCGTTAGATGAATTCCCGGAGCTTGATAAAAAGTACAAACATACCATTGAGATTGTGGTGGATCGTTTGGTCAATAACGATGAAAGCCGAAGTCGTCTCGTGCAATCTGTTGAGCAGGCCCTTGATATTGCTGAAGGTCGACTCAAAATTATAAACGCTGATATTGAAGCCGGCAGTACCTACTCACTAATGTATGCCTGTTTAGATCATCCCGAGGTAGCGATTCCAGAACTCGAACCTCGAACCTTCAGTTTCAACAGCCCACACGGTGCATGTCCAGTCTGTACTGGTCTCGGTTCAAGATTAGAAGTTGATCCTGACTTGGTTATACCCAATGGGCGTCTAACCATCGCGGAAGGTGCTATTCGTCCCTTTAACCGCGTCAATGCTGATGCTTGGTACATGAAAAAAATGTATGCTGTAGCCGAGCGGTTTAAGTTTAGCTTGCACGCACCAACCGGTGAGCTGAAGTCAAACGATCTCGAGAAAATTTTATACGGCACAGGTAATGAACGGTACACAATTTCACTTGGCACCGGCCGCAACTTTGATACAACCTATGAAGGCGTAATTCCCAACCTCGAACGACGACATAAAGAGACTGACAGTGATTTCATGCGTCGAGATATCGAGCGCTTTATGCAAGAACGACCATGTCACGCTTGTCATGGTTTACGACTCAAGCCAGAAGTGCTGGCTATCACAGTGGCTGACAAATCAATCATGGATTTATGCCAACTATCTATCGACCAAGCCAATAAGTTCTTTAGTACACTAACCTTGAATGCCAAAGAAGAAGCCATTGCTCAGATGATTCTGAAGGAAATTTGCGCTCGCCTGCAGTTCTTACAGGATGTTGGCCTGAACTACCTTAACTTGCTGCGAAGTGCTGCGACATTATCTGGTGGTGAAGCGCAACGTATCCGTCTAGCAACGCAAATTGGATCTGGTTTGCAGGGCGTTTTGTACGTACTTGATGAACCTTCGATTGGCTTGCACCAGCGTGATAATGAACGGCTGATCAGAACGCTCAAACACTTACGTGATTTGGGCAACACCGTATTAGTTGTTGAACATGATGAAGATACTATTCGGACTGCCGACTACTTGCTCGACATCGGACCAGGCGCTGGCATCCACGGCGGGGAAGTTGTGGCGGCCGGTACCCCAGAAGAAGTCTCCAATAATCCTAAAAGTTTGACGGGTCAATACTTACAGGGCAAGCAATCAATTCCTGTTCCCAAAAAACGTCGAGCTGGCAATGGTAACCAAATTGTCATTCGTGGTGCCCGTGAGCATAACTTACAAAATGTTACGGTAACCATTCCACTCGGACAGATGGTACTGATTACAGGTGTTTCTGGCTCAGGCAAATCAAGTTTGATTAATGATATTCTGGCTAAAGAATTACAGGCTCGTTTGCACCGCGCCAATTTAGTACCTGGCAAGCATGATGACATCGAAGGCATCAAACACTTGGACAAAGCAATTGTGATTGATCAGTCGCCAATTGGTCGTACGCCACGCTCTAACTCTGCAACCTACACTGGTTTGTTTACGCCAATCCGTGAGTTGTTCGCTAATACTCCAGAAGCCAAGCTGCGCGGATACGGGCCAGGACGTTTTAGTTTTAACGTAAAGGGTGGTCGTTGCGAAAACTGTGCAGGAGATGGCATTATCAAGATCGAGATGCACTTTTTACCAGATGTGTATGTGCCATGTGAAGTGTGTAAAGGTAAACGTTACAACCGAGAGGCGCTCGAGATTCACTACAAAGGCAAGACGATTAGTGATGTGCTAGAAATGACCTGTGAAGTCGCTTTAGAATTCTTCCAGAACATTCCAACTATTGCTCGTAAGCTGCAAACTCTGGTTGACGTTGGCTTAGGCTATGTGGCACTTGGACAACCGGCTACGACATTAAGTGGGGGTGAAGCACAACGCATTAAGCTTGCCAGCGAGCTGTCGCGTCGACCAACTGGTAGAACACTCTATATCCTTGATGAGCCAACTACAGGCCTTCATATGGCAGACGTCAAAAAGCTACTCGATGTGTTGCATGCCCTGGTTGACACCGGCAACAGCATGTTAATTATTGAGCACAATCTAGATGTAATAAAAGCAGCTGATCATGTAATTGATATGGGTCCAGAAGGTGGCAATGGCGGCGGTTTGATAATTGCGGAAGGGACACCGGAGCAGGTAGCTAAGGTCAAAGGCTCGTATACCGGGCACTTCCTAAAGACAGTACTATGAATGAACGCTTGACTATGTCGGTACACTCGATGACAGCATATATTCTTGATGTTCAGCCTGAGTTTAGCCGCACTCGCTCAAAGCATGATCCTGTCGCCTTTAACCAAGCATTGCGTTTTGCTCCTACTCCAGAAGACAAGCGCGAGGTTATTGTTCGGGCCTCAATGCTAGCGCTCAGTACGTTAGAAACGCTTGGTGGGTCGTCGCCGTTAGTGCAACCGCCAGAATTCGTTATCGTGCCTGAAATTGCCAGTATCTTTCAAACCGAGCAATCCGAAGCCGCTTAGTCCAGGCGTTTATTGAGTGTGAGTTTGCGCCAAATGCTGCGTGCTTTTGCAAACAAGGCTTTTCTAAGAGGCTGGTTGCGCAAGATATGAAAAGCAACCGAACCAAGCGTAAATAAGATTAGTCCGTACAAAAAGTAGTCGAGGTATTTCTCAAGATTGGGGACTTTGCTACCAAACCAGTAGCCGACCAATGTGATACTTGCTCCCCAAACAATCGCACCAATTACGTTATAGGCCATAAAAACTTTTCGTGGCATTTTGCCAACACCTGCTACCATCGGCACAAATGTTCTAACGACAGGTATAAACCGGGCAATCAGTACAGTTTTGGCACCATGTCTTTGGTAGTAGCCTTCTGCCTGTTTGACGTATTCTTGCCGGAAAACCAAACCATCTTTTTTGGTGAACAAGCGCTTACCAGATGCGCGGCCGATGCTGTAATTGACGTTATCACCTAGTATTCCTGCAATGATGACTGCAATGATGAGCGGTATAATGGGCAATTGATCTTGCGAAGCCAGAATGCCGGCCGCTAGTAGTAACGTGTCGCCAGGCAAGAACAAGCCAATTAACATGCCTGACTCGGCGAACACAATGGCCGCTACCATGAGCACACCACCACTGACAATAATCTGGTTGATATCAAACATTTATGCTTATTATACCAAGTTATCAGTTTAAAAACCTGTTATAATGTAATGACAAAGATTGAAGGAGGAACTGTGAGCGATCAGAAGATCAGTATTACGCTCGAACAACGTGAAGCATTTGGTAAAGCTGTAAAGAGCCTGCGCCGTGAAGGTACAGTGCCGGCAGTGGTACATAATCATGGTAAGGATTCATTGCACGTCCAAGCCTCTGCGATTCAACTCGCTAAAGTCTATCAAGCCGCTGGTAAGCACCACCCGGTTGATGTGACAGTCGATGGCAAGAACTACCTGGCTCTTATTAAAGACGCAGATTTTGAACCAAAGAAGCACACACTACGTCACGTGGTGTTTAACGCGATCCGTCAGGACGAAAAGACTACTGCTGAAATCCCACTAGTACTGGTTGGTGAAATCCCTGCAGAGCGAGCCAGTTTGATGGTGCTTAAGCAACTTGAAACAGTTGAAGTAGAAGCATTGCCAAGAGATCTCATTGATGAGCTACAAGTAGATGCTACATCACTCGCAGAAAATGGCGACAAGATTCATGTGTCTGATATCAAGGCACCAAAGGGTGTTACGATTTTGACCGATCCTGAAACCACCATCGCCACAGTAGAAATTCCTAAAGACCAAGTTGCTGACGCCAACGAAGCTGCTGCTAAGCAAGCCGAAGCTGACGGTACCACTGCAGAAGTCCCAGCCGAAAACGGCGACTCAGCCGAACAGCCTGAAGAAAAGTCAGAGTAGGTTAGGCTATTAGCGGTAGCCTTCGGCCTGTTTGCTGAATAGTTCGTGATACAGACCCTTGTTTTTTATCAGTTGCGCGTGAGACCCTTCTTCTAGAATTCTTCCTTTGTCGACGACAACGATTCGGTCGGCGCGGCGAACAGTGCTGAAGCGGTGGCTGACGATGATCGCAGTTTTTGCTTGGTAGTGTTCAAAAATACTGTTGAAGATGTTGTATTCCGCCGCGGCGTCAATCGCCGAGGTTGGCTCGTCCAGGATCATCAGATTGGCATCGCGGTAAAAGGCTCGGGCCAGAGCAATGCGCTGCCACTGACCGCCACTTGGCTCGGTGCCTTTTTCGAAGCTGGCGTCGAGTACTGTCTCCCAACCGTGTGGATATTTGTCGATTAGTTTATCAACACCGGCAAACTCAGCCGCTTGAGCCAG
>CAZEBF010000005.1:17080-43991 GCA_964510235.1 uncultured Candidatus Saccharibacteria bacterium
AGTTCCATCTGTCCTTTAGGCTGCCTGATAATCCAATCTAACCCCCAGAAAACATGCCGTTCGTCACCCTTCTCGTCCCATACAAACCACAGAATTTTAGAGACTTTTCCTTCGGCAATGAGTGACGGAATGAGGAATACCATGATGAGCGGAACCAGCCACCAGGTTATCTGGCTGACCACAGTTGTAATAGCAAGGAATCGCAACACGCCGTAGATCAGATCAAAGTTGGCTGTTGCCAGGTTGGCGATTTGCCAGGTATAGCCACCTGAAACCTTGTTGATCTTGTTGCGCATGGCTTCATCGTAGAAGTCTGGCATATCGATGCCGCAAAGTGTCGCCTGAAATTCAACTGTTGCCCACTGCGCAAATGCAAAGTACAGGATGCGTTGCGCGTAGGACATGATGGCGAACCCCAGCACGGTACCAGCTGCCGCAACAATGTCCGCAAGCAGCCAGTACCAGATGTTGCCCGCATCACCAGATTGCACGAACTGTGCCAGGAGCCCTGCAATCTGAGCCGAAGCGTATATGGTCAAGATAGAAGCTGAGATCTCAATCACCGCACCAAGCAAGTACAGGGCGCTCATACTGGGTCGCAACCTGAACGACTGCTTGAGCATCCGCCAGCTAATGCTACCGTGTCGTCTGAGGTTTTTGGAACGAAGCTTAAGCATGTCTACCTTTCAGTTTACTCCTCTATGAAGCCACCGGTTTGGTGATTCCATAGTCCTGCATAGGTTCCGTTTTTCTGGATGAGTTCTTTGTGGGTGCCTTGTTCTGCGATTCGGCCTTTTTCCATGACGAGGATCCGATCCATCTTTTGGATAGTACTTAAGCGGTGGGCTATAACGATGGCGGTGCGGCCTTCCATCAGTTTCCACAGTGCGTCTTGAATGAGTACTTCACTCTCTGAGTCAAGTGCGCTAGTAGCCTCGTCCAGTACCAAAATTGGTGCGTCTTTGAGCATTGCACGTGCAATTGCAACGCGCTGGCGTTGACCACCAGATAACTTAACACCACGCTCGCCAACTAATGTGTCGTAGCCATCAGGCAAGTCATTTATGAACTCGTCAGCATGTGCCATCTTGGCGTGCTTCCTGATCTCATCAAGCGTTGCTCCCGGTTTACCGTAAGCAATGTTCTCAGCCAGACTACGATGGAAGAGCATTGGTTCTTGTGGAACGTAGGCAATGGCTCGACGCAAGCTTGTTTGGGTTACTCCAGAGATATCCTGACCGTCAACTGCAATAACACCGCTCTGGATGTCTGCAAAACGTAGCAAAAGCTTGGTAATTGTTGTCTTGCCTCCACCTGAGTGGCCTACCAGACCAACCCTCTCTCCTGGTTTGATTGACAGACTCAGGTCTTCAAACAGTTTTTGGGCAGTTCGTTGATCTTTATAGTGAAAGTTGATGTTTCTAAAGTCAATCTGACCAGCACTGGCTTGAAGCGCTTTGGCCCCAGGTTTGTCGACAATATCTGGCTCCATGTCTAGAATTCGAATCATTGGGTAGGCGTCCGTTATAGAGTCTTCTAACCCGCGTACAAATGAACTAATCTCGAACATGCGATTAGACAGCGTGATAGTGAATGCAAACGCAAATATACCTGCAGACAAGAGGGCGGGATTGTTACTGACTTGATTTATCAGCAGAATGACAAACAGGATTTGCAAAACTAGAACCATGATGATTCGATTATTGCCATCAACTGTTACCAAGTGCCAGTCGTGAATCCTGTGATTTGTAAACACTTTGTTGAGTTTGGCATGTTCCTTCTGTTCGTACTTCTCTTGAGCAAAAGTTTTAACTGATTGATTATTGATGACAAGGTCGGCAAAGTAGCCATGCAGTTTCCGGCGAGCTTCGTGACGAGCGTAGCGGAGTGGTGCACGGCGCTTGCTGTTATAGAGCGCCGTCCCAATAACTACGACAGTCAGTACTGCTAAACCAGCTCCGAGAACCAGCGACTGCAAGCTTACCAACAGAATACCCATGCTAACAGTCGTCACAAATGGGAATAAGTTAATAGTCAGAATATCCTGAAACCGGATAAAGGCGTTGCCCAGCCCAATACCATCGGAGATTAGCTTACCGGTCATCTGATTTGCATAAAACGATGCGCTTTTATCTAGTAGGTTCTTTACAATGTTGTTCTGGATTCTCTCTGTTGTTGTTGCCTGGGTATTAAGGAGTATCTCAAAGGCAACACGGTTTGCAATAATACCAAGGGCTGCTGCAACGACTAGTAGTCCTATTTGTAGCGTCCAGTTCTGGCGTGTTTGCGCTACTAGATCACCTAGAATAGTACTGATCAGGTACGGAACAGCAGTATTTATCATAAGAGCGCTTACAGGCATGACGGCAACGCATAACCATAGTCGCTTATCTTTGAAAGCTTCTTTGGCTATGAATCGCAATACCCGTTTCTGATCGAATTGTTCGTGACTCATAGGCACAGTCCTCCTAAGGCCTGCCTAGTTAGTTATTGTAGGTTAGTTAGTGTTGTTTAGTTTGTTTCGACTGCACGTCTTGTACAGTTTGGTGTAGAGAACGAGGTTATTGAATAGGTGCGCCGGAAACGGCCACGTCTGTCATCTTCATTCGTAGTGAGTTCATCATTTGTCTGGCCCTTTCCATTAGCAATAGTAATTAGTGCATTATAACAGCAATGTCAACAGATGCAAATTCGTTGTTAAAACTACAATCTAGGTACAACTCGGTAGTTGAGCTACACTAATGGTTTTCTTCTTGAAAGCCTTAACGGCATTTTGGTATGCTTTATCGCTTTTGTAAAAGTTTCGTGTAGGTCCACTAATGTGGTAGATTATTCTGTCACTCGGCTTGACGTTGGGGTCATCGAAATTTAATTGAGAGCTACCAGCAATGCCAGCCCCTAGGTCTGACCATACATGTATGACAAGACTATCATTAACCTTGAGGCCTTCAAGACGCACTTGAGCGAGCTCATCATTCCACCATTTATATGCTGTTTTACCAAGGTCGCCCTGAGACGGGTCTTCTTTGTATCTATTCACAAACACTAATGGATCTTTGTAATTTGGGTTGTTGTTCTTCAGGCTCTTTGGCTTTGAAGCAAGAATAGTAACTGCAATCTTTTTATTCTGTTGATTATCGGGACCAAATTCTGTGTATTGACGACACCCTACAAACTTTATGCCATCGCCTCCGTTTCTCTGAATAGAAGGCGGTACGATTTGTTTCCACTTAGCTGCTTTGGCCTGCAAGTCACGTTCTTTATACTTGGTATATCCATAGGTGCCGGCGACTGCGAGGAATAGTCCTGCTACTAGTACAATTAGGATCCCGACTGGTGTAGATATTCTGCGTCCGCTCTTAGATGCGACGACTTTTTTTCTTGATTTCCGTGTTTGTTTTGGCATTGATAACTCCTTAGTTACAATTCGGTAGCTGCGCTACGCTAATTGATTTGTTTGCCCAGTCTTTAACTTCTTTGTTGTATGTCTTTAGGTCCTTACCTTTTGTAGATGATGCAGAAGCAAACGGGCTTGGCGAATTGATGTATGCTTGGTTTGCATTGGGAAAGTCTTTAAATGCTTCAGCTCGTGTTTCGTATGGCCATGATTGAAGACTCTTTTCGCTGCTGACGTAGGGTGCAATTTTATCACCGACACGTACATCTTGATTGCTGTCTGTTGTCCCGTAGGATAGTTCATTATTCCACCAGACGTTATTGATTTTGTGACCAACAGGTGCATTCCAAATCGTCCTATCCTTGAGCCCGGTAGTACTAGTACCAAACCACTGTCCAGTGTTTGATTTGTAGACCTGTATGCCCATGTACGCGCCATACTGGTCTTTTGGTACGCCTTTCAGCGTTTTAGGCTTACTTGCCAAGACATGAACCTTTACACGTTTGCTCTGTTGAGTATCTGGACCAATGTCAAGATACTCACGGCATGCGACGAATTTAACTCCGTCACCGCCATTGCGCTGAACTGAATATGGAGTGACAGACTTCCACTTTGCGGCTTTGGCTTGCAAATCACGCTCTTTGTATTTGGTATAGCCATATGTACCAGCTACTGCCAGCAGTAGCCCAATACCGAGGGCAAAAAATACGCCCACAGGAGTTGAGATCCGACGAGAGCCTTTTGATGTTACGATTTTTTTCTTTGAGGTAGTTTTTGTTTGTTTTGGCATGATATGACCTTTTTATTTTTGTATGGTTGTTTGCATAGTACCACTAACACGCTTATGGTGCAACAGTGATGGGCTCGTGACAAAACAGGGGTAAAGTGCTACAATCGGTCTCGATGAATAAAGTTATCTTGTACTACAAGTTTGTGCCTGTCCATGACCCTGCAATGACCGTGCGCTGGCAAAAAGAGCTCTGCAAGCGGCTTGGCCTCAGTGGCCGGATTATTGTGAGTAAACACGGTATTAACGGCACACTTGGCGGCGATATAGAAAATTTACGTGAGTACAAACGCGAGATGAACCGTTCCGTTATCTTTAAAGGCATTATGTACAAGTGGTCGGATGGTGACGGCACCGAATTCCCTCGACTTAGTATCAAAGAACGCCCAGAACTCGTGGCCTTTAATGCGCCTGATGAAGTTGAAGTTGATGAAAAAGGTGTCAAAGGTGGCGGTAAGCACCTCAAACCCGAACAGCTCCATAAATTAGTGGAAGAAAAGGGTGATGACGTAGTGTTTTTTGATGGACGGAATGCCTATGAAGCGGCAGTAGGGAAGTTTAAGGGAGCAATCGTACCTGATGTCAAAACCAGCCATGACTTCAAGGCTGAAATTAAATCTGGCAAGTACGATGACATCAAAGACAAGCCAGTGGTTACATACTGTACTGGCGGGGTGCGCTGCGAAATCCTCAGTTCACTTATGAAGAAAGAAGGCTTCAAAGAGGTCTATCAGATCGATGGCGGCATCGTTAAATACGGCGAAAAGTACAAGGACGATGGCCTATGGGAAGGCACGTTGCATATCTTTGATGATCGCATGCAGCACCGCTTCTCAGATAAGTCAAAAGACATTGGTCAGTGTGTACATTGCGATAACAAAACTAGTAACTATGTAAATTGTGAGAATATCACATGTAATCGGTTAGTACTGGTTTGTCGTGAATGTAATGCAGAGACCAAAGTCTGCTCAAAAGAGTGTCTCAAAGCAGTATCAAAGAATACACCTGCAAAAACAGCAATAAAATAGTATAATAGTCTGATGAAACACATCGGTATCGAAACCGAATATTGCGTCGTGCCTGGCGGCGCTTTGCACAGCACGCATGAAGTTGGACGTCAGTTGTTAGTTGAGTTTGGCGCTGCAGAAGAAGTTGGCTTTGTTGGCTATGGCAATCGATTTTATGCTAACGGCATGCGTGGCTATGTTGATGTGGGCGACCATTTTGAAACAGCAACCGGCTTGGCGGATTCTGTTCTAGAAAGTGTTATGTGCGACTGGGCATCCAGGCGCATGACCGGGACTGCTGCAGATCGCATAGCTAATAAATATGCTGCGACGGGACCCTATTATGGCTTACCACCCGCGCCGCAGACCTTCTTACGGGTATCTGACGGTGAAGTTACTTGGGGTAGACACATTAATGTTGCTGCGGGTAGAGCACTTGGAGTGAACCAGTCGGCTTTAGCTCCAGTGCTTGTTCATTGGCTAGGAGCCTTGCCAACTTCTGGTAGTGGCATGCTTGACCCAGCAAATTACTTACAGACGCTGTGGTCACAAAAAGCAATTACAGTTGTGGACTATGTGAGCCCCACAGACACTAAAAACAAGCCGATCATCAATTCACGAGATCAGCCCCACGCCGATAGACGCAAGTACAGACGGCTACATATTGTCGGCAATGATGCACTCCATTCACCTTATGCAACATGGTTGCAGATTGGCTCGCTGTCGCTACTGACACGATTCTGCGAAGCGGTGCCGCAGCGCGCAGAAACATTTGAGCGCTATCTGCCTGTCAACGCCAGTCATGCTGCACATGCGTACAACCATGACTACAGACGGACAAAGACGCTTGAAGGTCAGGATGGCAGAAAGCGAACTATGGCTGAGCTGGCACAGCTGAGCTACGACGTTGTGCAGGCGGCTGTAGAGGAAGAAGTTCTGGAAGTCGATACAGAAGACGAGTATCTTCTTGATGCATGGGGTGATGGTTTAGAACTACAAAACCGACAAGACAAGTCTGCCGAGCAAGAGCTAACCACTCTTTTTGATAGCTATAAGCGTAGGAGTATTCACGCTAGTGCGATGGCGCGAGGTTATTCTGCCAAGAAATTACGAGCGCTTGATTATGCATGTGACCGAGTCGGGGACGACAAGCAATCTTCAATAATGCAAAAGTCTCTCGAAACAGCAGGCTTCCAAAGGTTAGCTGAAATATATGGCACAAGTGTCGGTGAGTTTGAGCAAAAAATTGAAGAGCGCAAGCACACGCCCCCAGCAGGTCGTGACGCAATTCGTGGCAGAATAATTGACTACTTTGGACCGATGATTCGCAGCTGTGATTACGAGATGGTCAAAATTGGCAACACCTATTTCAAGTTTGATGATCTGGATAATCCGACAATTGAACAGTACTCGCAAGATTAAGCCGTATACTAGAGTGTGATATGAACGAGCGACTCGAAGCCAAGTTAAAAGATCTGCCCAAAAGCCCCGGTGTGTACTTTCACAAAGACGCCAAGGGTCAGATTATTTATGTTGGTAAGGCTGCGGTGCTACGCAATCGTGTGCGCCAGTACTTTCAAGCCAGTCGCAATCGAGACCCAAAAACTGAACTTTTAGTTGGCGAAATTGCTGACACCGATTGGCAAGTAGTTGATTCAGAAGTTGAAGCATTGTTCCTAGAAGCCGAGATGATTCGTCGCTATATGCCACGCTATAACATCATGTTACGTGACGACAAAGCGATGACCTACTTACGCATCAACTTTAAAGACGAGTTTCCGCACGTCAGTTACACGCGTCGGCCACTGGACGATGGTGCTGATTACTATGGTCCGTTTCTCAGTGCTTTTGCTCTCCGTCGTGCACTCAAATACTTGCGCAAAGCTTTTCCGTTTTCTACCCACAGCGTCTTGCCTAAACGAGCCTGCTTGCAATACCACTTAGGGTTGTGTCCTGGGCCAGAAACGGGTGAGCTCGATAGTAAGGTCTACAAAACAAACCTCAAAAAACTAGTCCGTGTTGTGCTCGGGCAGCGCAAAGGTTTGATTGCCGAGTTAGAGCGCGACATGAAGCGCTATGCCAAAGACAAAAACTTTGAAGAAGCCGCCACAGCGCGTAACCAAATGTTCACGCTCAAACGGCTCGACCAGCAGGTTATTTTTTCTGACAAAGAGTTTCAGGATATCGCCAAAGATCATGCCCTGGTTGACCTAACTAACCTACTGGGCCTAAGCAAGCCGCCACGTCGAATTGAAGGGTTTGATATTAGTCACATGAGCGGCACAGACACCGTCGCCAGTATGGTCGTGTTCACCAACGGAGCATCCGACAAAGCTAACTATCGAAAGTTCAAATCACGCGTGCCGGGCAATGACGACTTTGCGCACATGCGAGAGGCTATGTCGCGCCGCTTTTCTGACAAAAATATCAAAGCTTGGGGTAAACCAGACTTGCTACTGATTGATGGCGGTAAAGGTCAGCTAGAAGCAGCTTTATCGGTGCTTCGAGAAAGAAAAATAGAGATTCCGGCCATTGGCCTTGCCAAAAAGTTCGAAGAAATCGTGGTCCGTAACGACTGGCCCTACACGCACTTAAGCCAAGAAATTCTCATGAAGCAGCGTGGCTTTGCCCGAGTTAGCGAAGACTTTACATTAGTTGATATCCCAAACAACGCTAACATCGTTAAACTCTTGCAGCGCATTCGTGATGAGTCGCATCGCTTTGCTGTTAGTTACCACACAGTGCTCAAAACCAATCGGCAGCGGGTGAGTGTACTTGATGAAATCCCGGGCGTTGGTCCCTTGACCAAGAAAAAGCTGCTTAGAACATTTGGTTCGTTGCGAGGTGTTATGCAGGCACGCGACATTGAACTTGCTAAGCTGGTCGGCGAGAAGCAAGCTGTTATCATTAGGCAGTATCTGCGACCAATTAAGAATGCCCAAAAAGAACCAAAGGAGATACTATGAAAAGCATCATGCTGCTACTTGGGCTACTACTCATTGTGTTTATTGCGGTGACACTCACCAAAATTGGGATTCTATATAGTCAGGTTGAACGCTATAAGCAATACTGGGCGACAGAGCGCGATCGTGACGCCGAGCCAGGATCGGTTAGTTACATTGCACTGGGTGACTCTGGGGCACAAGGTATTGGAGCCACACGTCCAGAAAAAAGTTACGTTGGCTTATTAGCAAACAGTATAGGCAATAAAACAAATCAACCAGTCCATATCACAAACCTCAGTGTGTCGGGCGCTAAAGTGGCAGACGTTAGCCGAGTGCAAATCCCGCAGCTCAAAGGCCAAACAATAACTGACGACACGATCATTACCCTAAGCATTGGTGGTAACGACGCAGTGCACAGAAATCCAAACTTTGCTACAGACATCGACAAGCTTTTTTCACAGCTACCAAAACAAACTATCGTGTCTGATGTTGGTTACTTTGGCGGTGGCCGCTTTAACACCCGAGAATCGTACGTTCAGGAAGTGAATCCTCTTTTGTATGAAGCTGCCGAGAAGTACGGCCTGACAATCGCGCCACTGTACAAAGTTACCAAAGAGCGCAACAGTCTTTTTACTAATGCTATCGATATCTTCCACCCCAGCAACCGCGGCTACCAAAACTGGTATGACGCTTTTTGGCCAGAAGTCGAAAAGCAGTTATAGTAGTCGCTGTATGTACACCTACTTTGATACTGATTTTTTTACGGGAAACCGTCAGAAGCTACGAAAGCTTTGTGACCAAGACGCGCCAATCGTAATTGCCGCCAATGGGTTGATGCAAAAGTCAGCCGATGTCGCCTATCCGTTTAGACAAGAGAGTAATTTTTGGTACTTGTGTGGAGTTGATGAACCGTCAGCTTTACTAATTATTGACAACGACGAGACGTATATAATCATGCCCGATATGTCTGAGTACCAGCAGCATTTTGACGGCCAAAAAGCCGTTGGGCTGATCGAGAGAACCTCGGGCATCACTGATGTATATGCAGAAAAGGAGGGTTGGCAAAAACTAGCAAAGCGCGCCAAACAAGCCGGCGCAGTCTATTCTTTGACGCCACCACCAGCGTTTATAGAAGTCTATGGTATTCACACTAATCCGACGCGGCAACTGCTTGTCGATCGACTACTGGCCATTGATAAAGATATTGATGTACTTGATGCCCGCGAACACCTAGCACATCTCCGGATGGTTAAGCAGCCGCCAGAGTTACAGGCTTTGCAAGCGGCCATTGATCTCACTGTTGGTGCTTTCAAGCATTGCAAACAGGGTTCATACGAAACCGAGAAAGAGCTCGAAACGGCTTTAACGATGTTCTTTTTGCAGCACGGTCAGACTCCGCACGGCTATGACCCAATTGTGGCGAGCGGCAAACAAGCCTGCGTGCTGCATTACCACGATAATGATCAGTCGCTTAAGCCAGGTGAGCTGATTCTGATCGATAGCGGGGCAGAGATTGATGGTTACTCGGCAGACATTTCTCGAACGTACCCATTTACCAAGCCCACGACGCGTCAACATGCTGTTCATGCCGCCGTGGTTGCGGTCCAAGATTATGCTTTCAGCTTGCAAAAACCTGGCCCTAGTATTCGAGAAAACGAAAAGCTTATTGAAGCATTCATGGGCGACCAGCTAGTCAGTCTAGGCCTGATTAAAAAACCAAGTCGTGAAGCGGTACGTCGCTATTATCCACACAGCACCTCTCACTTTCTGGGTCGTGATGTCCATGATCTGGGTGATTACGACCAGCCATTGGTGGAAAACATGGTTTTAACGGTTGAACCGGGCATTTATATTCCAGAAGAAAACATTGGTGTGCGAATTGAAGATGACGTGCTCATAACCAAAGACGGGCACAAAGTTCTCAGCCTGCAGTTGCCTCGGGACCTCTAGTGCACTACAATAGTGGTCAAGCGAAAGCATTATGAATTCACCTATTCAACGTTTTATCGTCCGCTGGTTTGTTAGTGGCTTAGGCCTCTGGCTAGCTGCGCAGATTCTCGGCGAAACTGGCATAAACTACCAGAGCGAACTGACGGTAATTGTTGTTGCTGGGCTAATCCTGGCGATTATTAACTCAATCATTAAGCCAATTGTAGTTATCCTGTCGTTGCCGGCTATTCTATTTAGTTTAGGATTATTCATGATTATCATTAATGGACTGATGGTTTTCTTGGCTAGTTGGCTATATGAACCGTTCAAAGTAGAGAATTTCTGGGCGGCAATGCTTGCGGGTATGATTATAGGACTGGTAAACTACTTAGTGACAGCAATTCTGGAGGATAAAGACGAATGACCATATTTAACTACATCACGCTCGTAAGTGCCGCACTCATGATTTTTTTGATTTTGATTCAAACCCGCGGAGCTTCACTTGGCGCCGGCTTGGGTGGCGGTGGCGGTGAAGTCAATACAGAGCGACGCGGTTCAGACAAAAGCTTACATCAGCTGACAATTATTTCAGCGCTGGTGTTTTCGCTCTCGCTGCTACTGAGCGTAATCGCTTAACCAAAGGTGGGATATGATTGATCGTAAGACAAAGCTGCGCTGGCGGCGCAAAGTCCGAAGGAGCAAGCTGCAAGCAGCAGATACTGCTCAAGCAGCCGAGAAACACATTGATCGTCACTTTATATATCGCTTAGGCCGTTTGTGGTCAGTTCGTCGTTTTTTGCTTACGTGGTTTAGTTTGATTGTAATACTGATGACCGGGCTCGTTTTACAGTTGCAGGCCCTCAGCCCGTACTATCAAACAATTCAGCCAGTAACGGGTGGCACCTACAATGAAGGCATTATCGGTAGTTTTACTAACGCAAATCCGCTGTACGCAATTGGTCCCGTTGACAGTGCTGTTTCGCAGCTCGTTTTTTCTGGACTGCTACGCTATGACCGACAAGGTGGTGTGGTTGGTGATCTTGCTAAGAGTTGGGAGACCAATCAAAGTGGCAGCATCTATACCGTAGTACTTCGTGATAACTTGCGTTGGCACGATGGCAAACCCTTGACGGCCGACGACGTCATATTTACGTACGAGACTATCAAGAACCCAGACATTCGCTCGCCACTCAACTCTAGCTGGCAAGAAATTGAAGTTACAAAAAAAGATGACAAGACCATTATCTTCACGCTGCCAGGTTCTTTTAGTGCCTTTCCGTACTACTTGACTAACGGTATTGTGCCTCAGCATCACCTGTCTGGTGTGCCGGCTTCTCAGTTGCGTTCTGTGCCATTTAACACAGTCAGCCCAGTTGGTTCCGGTCCATTCAAGTGGGATAAGTTAGAGGTTGTAGGCAATACAACCGAAACTCGCGAAGAGCGGATTGCACTAACGGCTTTTGAAGAGTATGGATTAGGCCGGCCTGAGATTAACCGTTTTGTGGTGCGCACCTTCCGTGAAGATCAGGCCATGATAGATAGCTTTGAGCGCCAAGAGCTCGACGGTATGGCTGGGCTAGAATACATGCCAACATCGATTGGCCAGAACGATGCCTATAGTTATAACTTCCCGTTGGCGAGCGCAACCATGACTTTCTTCCGTACCACTCACGACGTGCTCAAAGATAACAGTGTGCGCCAAGCTTTAGTCTTAGGAATTGATAAGTCAGAAATAATGGGGGAGCTGGGCTATCCCGTCAAAGCACTGGATGGGCCATTTTTGCGTGCGCAACCCGGCTATAGCGCCAAGCATGCACAGGTTACCGGCAATCCTAAAGAAGCCGTCAAGCTGCTTGAACAAAATGGCTGGAAGGTCGGTGCTGATGGGATTCGCCAAAAGGGCACACAACGTCTGAGTTTTCGGTTAGCGCTCGAAGCAAGTGAAGAATATGCCAGAGTCAGTCAGCAGCTACAGAAGCAGTGGCGCGCACTAGGGGCAGAGGTTGAACTCATTCCGCAATCTGGTGTTGATCTGCAAAGCACCCTCGCGTTTCATACTTATGACGCTCTGCTGTACGGTATTAGCATCGGTCCAGAACCAGATGTATTTGCATACTGGCATAGTTCGCAAGCAGATGTACGATCACCTAACCGACTCAACTTTTCTGAGTACACTTCTGATGTCGCAGACGCTTCGCTAGAAGCGGGCCGTACCCGTTCAAATGACAAACTCCAAGACGTTAAATATGAGCCGTTTGCGAAAGCTTGGCAGGCTGATGCGCCAGCGCTAGCTTTGTACCAGCCACGGTTCCTGTATGTTACTCAAGCGAAGATCCCAATTCTAAATCAGCATACAATGTCTAGTGGTACGGAGCGATTTGCTAATGTGCATGATTGGATGATTCGTCGCAACCCAGTCGATAACCCTGGCCTCTAACAAAACAAAAAACTCTCGATGGGAGAGTTTTTATGGTGCGCGAGAGAGGACTTGACTAGTGGGCTGGCAATCTGGCTGTCTTGCAGACGGCCAGATGCAACGCGGCCAAGCAATGTCACCTCGAACAGCCCTTCAAGGCTGTTCTCACCTATCGGTTCAAGTCACTTGCCTCATGCAAGAAAAAGAAGCCTCGAATGAGACTTCCTTTTCTTGGTGCGCGAGAGAGGACTTGAACCTCCACGAGTTTGCACTCACTAGCTCCTGAAGCTAGCGCGTCTACCAATTCCGCCACTCGCGCATGAATGTTATTAAAGCTGGCTTGCGGTCAGGAATTGGTAGGCGCTGTCTACTCTCGTTCTTCCAATGGCCGCCACTCGCGCTTAATTTAACTGAGAGAATAGTACGTTTTTTATACTTAAAACGCAAGATGTCGCCCTAAAGTTGAATATGCTATGATAGAACAGATAAACGTAAACACTTAAAGTGACAGAGGGTAAACATATTCATGAGTAAGATTGCGCACTATTTGCAGGAGCACGTAGTTGGTGAAGTTTTGACGTCAGCAGACGCTCGAAGATACTTCTCGACAGATGGGGGCGTCTTTGCAGTAACGCCGTCGGTCATTCTGTACCCAAAGAATGAGACGGACGTACGCAAAACAGCCCGCTTTACTTGGCAGTTAGCCGAGCGCGGCCGCGTGGTGCCAATGACGGCTCGTGGGCTTGGAACAGACCAAGCTGGCGCGGCGATCGGTAGTGGAATCATTGTAACGTTTCCTGCGCATATGAATCGCATCCTGGAGCTCGACAGCAAATCAGGCACAGTCGTAATCGAGCCCGGAATCAACTACGGCAAGCTACAACAGACGTTACACACGCATGGTCGTTACTTGCCACCATATCCATCTTCAATTGAATTTAGTACCGTAGGTGGCGCGATTGCTAACAACGCGGGTGGCGAAAAGAGCGTCAAATACGGCAGCACGCGTAAATACGTTAAAGCACTTCGAGTGGTCCTGGCCAACGGTGAAGTAATTGAGACTCGACGTTACAACAAACGCGAGATCAACAAGAAGCTCGGGCTGGCGACATTTGAGGGCGAGATTTACCGCGCACTTGATAAACTGTACGAAGAGAATGCCGAACTCCTAAAAGCACCGACACCGGATGTAACCAAGAACTCAGCCGGCTATGCTATTTGGGATGTACGTAACAAAGACGGCTCAATGGATCTGACCCCCTTATTCGTGGGTTCGCAAGGGACGCTTGGAATGGTTACAGAAGCTACAATCACCACAGAACTGTATAATCCGGAGACAGCTTTAATAGCAGCTTTCTTTGATGATCTGCAGACAGCAGAGCAAGCGGTACTTGAACTCCGCAAGTTACCCGATCCGCCAAGTGCACTCGAAGTTGTGGACGAAAATTTACTGAACTTTATTGATGAGCATTCACCAAATCAGCTCAAGGGGATTTTAGACAAGCCGTTCTCAAAGTTGGTTGTTCTGATCGAGTTTGACTCAGCAGACCGTCTGCAAAAGAAAATGGTTAAACGAGCCGAGAAGATTCTTAAAAAGTTTGAAGTCCCGTATAAAATTGAGCGTGAAGAAGAGCCAAAAGAGCGTCTTTGGAAGATTCGTCGTAGTGCGGCTGCTGTTGTGGCGCATAGTGAAGGTAATATGAAGGCACTGCCAATCATCGAAGACGGCATCGTGCCAGTTGATCGCTTTAAAGACTACATCAAAAGCGTCTACGAGATCTTCAACAAGTACAATCTCAAGATTGCTATCTGGGGACACGCCGGCAACGCAAACTTACACATGCAACCGTTTATGGATCTCAGCCAAGTTGGTGATCGTCAAAAAGTCTTTAAAGTTATCGATGAGTATTACAGCATGGTGATCGATATGGGTGGTAGCACCAGCGGCGAACACAGCGATGGACGTTTGCGAGCGGCATACTTGCCAAAGCTCTATGGCCAAGAGGTATACTCGATGTTCCAAAAGGTCAAGGCAATCTTTGACCCGTACGGCACGCTTAACCCTGGAGTTAAGATTGATGTGACTATCGAGGACATCAAGCCACTGCTGCGCCACGAATACTCCATGGAACACCTCTATGACCATTTGCCACGTACGTAGTGGTTTCATTTTTATCTCTGTTAAGCTATAATAATCCCGATAATTCATCGTTTCGTGCGGACGTGGCGGAATTGGTAGACGCGTCAGCTTGAGGGGCTGGTGGCCGCAAGGCTGTGGAGGTTCAAGTCCTCTCGTCCGCACCAGATTGATTTTTTATCTGTAAGTAGGTATTATCCTACAGTCGTGGGCTGTTAGCTCAGCTGGCTAGAGCACCTCGTTTACACCGAGGGGGTCGGGGGTTCGAGTCCCTCACAGCCCACCACAAGGTTCTTACTCAAACCCCGACCACCGCTTGGTCGGGGTTATTCGTTGTCCGAAATCAGGTCAAAAAGCACTCTTGAGCCTAAGTTTGTAGTGCCCATTGAAGAGATAAACAAGATGAAAGGTCTGTACTAATTTGTATCGAGACACAATATTGATTAAACTCTGACCTAATGGAGGTAATTAATGGCCGAGCATTTATGTACACAAGTGAACGAAAGCTTTTCATCCAGAAACGTGCTGCGACGCGGTCCTGGTAATAATGTGAATACAGATGAGGTGGGACGACTGGCTCGGCTAGCGGTTCAGTATTGCTCAGTGTGCCCAAGTCTGGAGCCTTGTCTTAAAAGTGCACCAGATATATCTCGGGGCGGCGAGGAAATAGTATTACTGGGCGGACAGCTGTTCAAAAACGGAGCACCAGCCCGTGAGGATGTGCAGAAGGTGTTTGTTGAAGAAGTAGGGCTCTGGGAGTCACATTTTAGCTCTTCGCCTGCTACCGATACTTGAGTTAACAAACAACAGAGGTTATAATGACCAGGTCTTATTGGTGTGGCTCTTTAGCTCATCGTCTGCGAAGCAGCGTCATGAATAATTGTAGAGCAGAGGCCAGGCCGTCGTACAAGCGGCATAAAATAAGGCGTACAGCACATAATCACTATGTGGCTCTTTAGCTCAGTTGGTAGAGCAGAGGCCTGAAGAGCCTTGTGTCCCCAGTTCGAGTCTGGGAGGAGCCACCAAGAAAAACGTCCTAGCTTGTCTAGGGCTTTTTTCTTGGCTGAATCCCCCAGACGAGAACTGGATACGGCGAAGCCGCAGTTCGATTGCAACGAGCACGCACAGGAGTTTACTCCGAGCATGTGAGGCAGCACGAGCAAAGCGAGGTCTGGGGGGAGCCAGGCTGCAGTTTGTATCGCCGATGGCGAATATTCTGGGAAATCTTGAGAGTGACGAAGTGCGAGGGCTTCAGCCCGAGGTCTGGGAGTAATAACTAAATTGACAATTCTATACGGTTATGCTAGTATTAGTAAAACCTAAGGAGTTTATTTACTAATGATAGATCTAATCAACCGCTAAAGATGTCACGCATGAATGCGTAGCTTTGCTATTGATTAGATTAGACTAACTAAACTTCGAAAACCGAGCGCATGTGTGGCAACCCCATTCCTCGCTCGGTTTTTATTTGGAGAAGATTATGTTTGCTCTACATCATGTAAGTAAAACGTTTGCCAACAAACCTGTCTTAGAAGACCTAAGTGTAAGTATTCATGCTGGTGAGGTTGTTGCCCTGATAGGTGCCAATGGAGCTGGCAAGACTACTTTGTTACAAATTCTTAAAGGGACGCTTAAGCCTGATACTGGCTCCGTAATAACCAACGGCAGTATAGGTTACGTACCACAACAGTTGCCGTTGGGTAGAACGATAGAAGATAGTTTCCCGGCTAAGCTTGAATCTTGGCAGATTAAGTACGCCATGACACTGGTTGGTCTTGATCACCAAGATCCACATGCATTGGTTCAGACTCTAAGCGGCGGTCAGAAGACCAGATTAAGCTTTGCAGTGGTACTCGCCGAGAATACCGAGCCAGCACTGTTGCTCCTGGATGAGCCAACCAACAACCTTGACCACGATGGTTTACAATGGCTGACTCGATTTGTCCAGTCATTTAAAGGCGCCGTGTTGCTAGTGAGTCACGATAGGGCTTTCATCAATAGAGTAGCTTGTCGAATTATGGAGCTAGATAATTGTCAGCTCAAACAGTACGGAGGAAATTACGACTTCTATAGTGAGCAGAAAGCTCTTGAGCAAGCCAGTCAGTTAGCTAAGTACCAGGAGAGTGTAGATGAGCGAAACCGGCTCGAGAAAGCTTTGGTTGCTCAGCGCGAAAAGGGTAAACATGCCCATGACCACATGAAGCGGCGACCTGATCACGATACGTCTCAACGAAATTTCTTCAGGAACCGCGTTACTAACAAGTTTGGTCAACAAGCCCACCAGCTAGAGAAGCGATTGGATCAGCTGGATGATGTTGAGCGACCCGAGTTTGCAAAAAACTACATGGTTAAACTAGGTGGTAAAATCGCTAGTGATAAGTTGGTACTGAGGGCAGAAGATGTTGCGAAACAGTTTTCGGACGGTGGCCTCCAGCCAACTAGTATGGAACTGCGCGGAAATGAACGTGTCCATCTGCACGGTGTGAACGGATCGGGAAAATCGACTTTTCTAAGTATTTTGGCGGGCTTAAAAGACGCTGACAGGGGGCAAATAGAGTATGGTGTTGGTATAAGTATTGGCTACTTTTCGCAAGATGTTGACGGTCTAGATCACAAACAAACTGGCCTACACAACTTGCAAGAAACTGATGCCGATATGACTGACATTTTTCGAGAAGCACGTAGCCTAGGTCTTACCAAAGATGATCTTGCAAAACTGGTTAAAGATTTGTCGCGCGGGCAACAGGCAAAGCTTGGATTTGCTAAGTTGCTACTAGCAGCACACAATCTTTTGATGTTAGATGAACCGACAAACCACTTGGATTTGCAAACTAGAGAACAAATTGAACTTGCGCTTCAAGACTACAAAGGTGCAATACTATTAGCATCGCACGATGAATATTTTGTAGACCAACTAAAGATTAATCGAATAGTAAAAATGGAGAAGAAACGATGAGAAGTAATAATCCGACACTGATTTTATTCTGCGGGCTACCTGGCGCCGGAAAGACTACCCTAGGCAAGAAGCTTGCTCAAGAAACTGGCCTACTCAGGCTGTGTACGGATGATTGGATGGCAGATCAGGGGCTAGACTTGCTGGATGAACACCAGCATGCAAGGTCATGGAGGAAGTTATGGCAACACGCTTGGGAGTTGCTTGAACGTGGTCAATCTCTGATATTTGAAGATGGTCTTTGGACCCAGGAAGAAAGAAACGTAATCCGAGAAAGAACAAAACAGCTTGGCATAAGAACAGAGATGCATTATTTTGATGTGCCAATGGAGGAGCTGGTGCGTAGGCTAAAGAAACGTAACAAAGAAGCACCTCATGGTTCCGCACCAATTACTGAAGATATGATTCATAGATACGCCAATCTATTTGAAAAACCAAGCACAGAAGAGCTTAAGCTATTTGACGAGTACCACGTACATAACTAATAGTCTTTACATATTGGCGCGTTACAGATGAATAAAACACTTCGCTAAACTCGAGAATGCGCCGCAATGCGAGGGCTTCAGCCCGAGGTCTGGGAGGAGCCCTTTGCCCCTACCCCTCATTAACGATAGAAGCAAACTCCATAGCATCAAGGCATTTGTCACCGTACAGTCGTGTACAATCAGCCAGTCCATCTAACACAAAACGAAGTGTTTCCTCGTCGGCTAACTCAATAGAAGTAGTTGTCTCTGGCTGGGTTGGTAGCTGTGGCGTAAGAACTTCAACTGGTATAGGAATTGACAGGGCTTCCTTGTTTGATTCGGTGTTGAACATTCCGCCAATCATTACCCCTACCGCCAAGACGCCAGTGGCAATAGCAGCGCCAAATCGCTTTAATCGTCCGCGTTTTTCTTTGGCTGTTCGTGGTGTTTCTGGTGTGTCGGTAAGGATTGGGCTGGTTTTGATCCTAGTATCGTCCCGCGCATCTGCGCCCGCTGCAATGAGCTCAACCTCAAGAATCATGTCGCGACGTAGGGTTTCAAATTCTTCTGATTCTGAATCTTTAGTTTTTACGTCAGTATCTGCCGCAAACAGCTGTTCAAAGTTTGCTTTTTGCTCTGACTGACTGACTGGCTCTACAGGCGCATCCTTAGGAGTGATGAGGCCATCAAATACGCGTTCGACATCTATTTCTGACAGAGGTATTTTGTCTGGCAAAGGCACGCCAAAACCATTTCTTTGCCCAAGTGCACGCGCCCGTTCAGCTTCATGCCATGTTTTGTCGTCTTTAATATCGGTCAAATCAATCTCCCAGTCGAGCTCACCCTCTGAGTCTACAGCTAGGTAAGGTACACGCGCCTGGTCGGTGCTGGCTTCTTGTGGGTCTTCATCTGAAAGCGCTACGAAAATTTTATCTAGTTCCGGATCATTCACTTCATCAACAAACTTTGTCAGTTGTTCTTCCTCGGGGGATGCGTTTTCAAGCATACGGCTCCGTGCCTCTCGCCATTCTTGACGGCTCCAGGATAGTGTTTCTAGGTGAGGTCGGGGAATTTCCATTCACTTATTATCTCATACCCCTGAGTCTAGGAAAAGACTACACGTTATAAATAACCATTGTGTTGCTGCAGATCAATCAGTATTATGAACATAAGCAATTATGGACACTAAACAGCCCAGCAATCTGGAGCAAAACCTTCTCGATAAATACAATGGCGATGTCATTAAGATCCTTGAGGTGCTAGAGCGGCTCAAAGCTCAGAACAATCGCAAGCAGCACGATACGGCAACAGGTGAGGTGATTGTTTCTCTCAATGAGGCTAGCAAAACTTACAAAGTTGGACGAAGTAAGATTACGGCGCTCGAGGCGCTTTCATTGGAAGTCCGCGAGGGTGAATATGTAGCGTTGACCGGCCCAAGTGGTTCAGGAAAAAGCACCTTACTGCAACTGATTGGCGCGCTTGATAAGCCAAGCGCTGGCGTTGTGAAGGTGAACAAACAAGACATCACGAAATTGTCCGACAAGCAGCTGTCAGTATTTCGTAACAAAACTATCGGCTTTGTGTTCCAGTTCTTTTATCTGCAACCGTTCTTGGATCTTAAAACTAATCTAGAAGTGCCAGCCATGTTCGCGCGAACAGACCGCTCCAAACGCCGTCAGCAAGCAGAGTTACTAGCAGAGCGTGTAGATATCACCGATCGACTTAAGCATCTACCAAACGAACTGTCAGGGGGGCAGATGCAACGCGCCGCAATTGCACGGGCACTGATGAACAATCCGAAGATCCTGCTGGCCGATGAACCAACCGGTAACCTTGACCGAAAGAACGCGTTTGCCATTATGGAGTTGTTTGATGCTATTCGTGAACAGTTTGGTACCACTGTAATTGTTGTAACTCATGATGCTGCGTTGGCTGCACGTGCCGACAGAGAAATCCATTTGCAGGACGGGAGAATCGTCGGATGATACGCCTCAAAGATGCTCTGACCTTATCGCTGACAAAGTTAAAGACGCGGCGCATTCGCCTGGCTGTTATGGTTGTGGTTTCTGGACTCTTCTTTGTACTGCTCGTATTCGCTTCACTCGTATTCACAGGCGCATTAGACAGCATTAATAAGTTCAGTCAAGATGGCTTAGGTGGTCGCTATATTGTTAGAGTTGAATCTATTGATGACGCTGAGTTTGCAATGACCGAAAACAAGCAGTTACAAGAAAAGGCCAGGGCAGCTGACAAACAGCTATTTGCTGCAAAAAAAGCAGAGGCCACGCGTCTTGGGATAGAATACGATCCCGCTTCTGAGCCAACTTCTGTAATTGATGAAGGTATTGGCGGAGGTTTACGTGTCCAAGAAACGCCACAGAGCAAGCCTTTGTTGCAAGACTTCCGTCAAGAGCATGCCAAGCCGTTTTTTGAAGCACTCAACACGGCGTCCGACACCTATAAAGCGACTGGAGAGTACTTTGGCGTTACCTTGTATGGCGGTGGCGGCGGCACTGATCTGCCAGCCTTAATTCCAATAAAGAACAACAAAGAAGTAGCCGTCAGTGAAGAAAGTGCAAACACCGCCGGATTCACAACTATTGCTAGTGGTCTTACTGCACTTGATGATGAAGTCCTCAAGTCATTTTTGATCGAAGGGCAGAACTTAGAAGCCGACAAATCTGGTACCGTGCCAGTGGTTGCTCCATACACTGCAGTTGAAGAAGCAGTCGGGCTGGTTCCGCTTGGTGCCAAAGCTTCATCATCGCAGCGGCTAGAACGTCTCAAAGAAGTACGTGCCAAAGCAGCGGGTACAACCTTCCAAGTATGTGTTCGCAATCCGGTTTCACAAGAACGCCAGGCCATGACAACCGATCTATTAAACGAGATACAAAAGAACAAGGGCAACGCCAAGTACGTACAACCAGAGCTAGTGTATGGACTTGCTGACAAGCCGTGTCAGGATATTGTGGTAACAAAAGATGTGCGTAATGCCGAGACAAAAGCCTTTGAGGATAAACAACTGGCTTTTGAGCAAAAGTTTGGTAAGGCAAAGCCTCAGCAGCGAATCGTTACATTTAAGATTGTGGGTGTGGCGCCTGATATGAATGTTTTTGAAGATGGCTTTAAAATAAGCTCGATACTCAGTGGGCTGGTGGCTTCAAATCTTGGCAATGGCTGGTTTGTGCCTACATCTGCAGAGACTTCGCTGCCAGAATATGACAGCGTATGGAAAACTGTTGGTAAAACTGTGTCCTATCAAGACCAAGTGCTCATAGAATTTGCTTCTGCCGAAGAAGCTAAAAAGTTTGTCGATGAAAAAACATGCGAGCCTTCGTTTACTTCATTCGAAGACCCGTATGTTAATTGCCGCAAGGAAGGCAAGCCTTTTTTGATTACTAGCTACGGTAGTAATAGTGTGGCACTCGAACAGGCTCGGTCATGGTTTGAAGATGCCTTTGTGCAGGCGGCACTGGTAATAGCCGGTATCTCAGCAATTACCATGATGGGAACAGTTGGAAAAGTAATTGCAGATAGTCGGCGCGAGACTGCTGTTTTCCGTGCCATTGGCGCCAAACGGAGCGACATTGCTATTGTGTACGTTCTGTATACGCTGTTACTTGGTCTGATAATCACGGGTTTTGCAATTGTACTCGGTTTTGTTCTGGCGAATATTCTGAACGCTCGCTACACGTCTGAGCTTAGCGTCGAGGCGCTGACCATATTTAACTCGCAGGATCTGGATCGTAAGTTTGTTCTGATAGGCGTGAATACAGCACAACTGATGCAACTAGTAGCAATCATTCTTGGTGCGGCCTTATTGAGCGCTATTTTACCTCTGATCAACAATCTCAAACGCAACCCAATCAAGGATATGCGAGACGAACGCTAACAGCCGCTTGCAGCAAACCCGTTCCTCAGGTATAATTTCCCCCTGTTAGCGTATCAATACGCGAGTGTAGCTCAGCTGATAGAGCGCTTCCTTGCCAAGGAAGAGGCCAGGGGTTTGAGTCCCCTCACTCGCACCATCAAGAATTTATGAAACGATATATTAAAACAGTATCCATTTATTTTGTCGCGATAATTGCAATATCTTTAGTTGCTGAATTCTTCTTTTTCAATGGTGCTCATCCTGAGTGTGCTGTAAATGATAGTGTTGGACCTTGTGAGTTTGTCCCGAGAGTGTCCGAGTATGTCTATTTTGCATCGGTAATTTTACTTCCATTTTTGGCAGCACATCTTTTCTATATTTCTATGAAAAGTAAAAAGTCTCGCAGTTAGTCGTTAGTCTAAAATGTTACTAGAAAGACCGAAAGTTCTAGCCAGATACAGTAACTTAAAATCGCTGATTTTATCTATAGTTGATGTTTGAAATGCGTCAACTATGTTGCAGAGGAGAATTATATGAGAGAGGTCGTTTGGCCTGTCTTTGCTATAATCACGGTATGACACTTACTCTATCCTCTATTGCCGATAACCCTGGGTTGGCAACGTACCCATTCGCTCTTGCCAGTGGAGAGCAGGAAGTTCTCAGACCACTACTACTCGATGACATCAACAAGCTTGGCAACTTCTTACTTGGATTGTCTGATGAAACAAAAAGATTGGTAACATCAGCCGATAGCCATCTGCCTACAGCAGTTGAGCTTTGTGAAGCCATCAATAAGTATGACAAGCTGAGGTTTGTTGTAGAGACGGTGCCAGAGCCAGAAGCTGACAAGCGAATCGTTGGTTTAATGGAGTTTAGTTTTGATATCCCTGAGGGAGATATTGAGCGATACAGAAGTGCGGGCTACGACTTGGACCAGAAGACAGACTGCAGGTTTGGCCCTACAATTGCTGACGACTACCAGAACAAAGGTCTTGGTAGTGAGCTTTTCCCCTATGTGAAAAAAATTGCGCAACAATTTGGCAAGAAGCGAATTATTCTGTGGGGTGGAGTGCTTAAAGACAATGAAAGAGCAATTCACTACTACGAAAAGCATGGATTTAAGACAGTCGGCGAATTTAGTGACGATGACTCAGAAATGGTCGACATGATACTTGACCTTGACGATTTTGAAACAGTATAGTTTCTAACATTTAGAGCCTTCAGGGGCTCTTTTTGTTACACTACTTATTGTGAAGAAAGATGTATCAGAATGAGTGGTCAAGTTGCGGACGTTGTTGTAGTTAAAGAAAGTAAAGTATTGCTGGTCCAACAGCGTAAGGAAGCTGCTCATGGTTTGTGGAGTTATCCAGGTGGTGGCGTTGAGGTCGGTGAAACGCTTGAAGATGCAGTCGTACGCGAAGTTACTGAAGAACTTGGTGCTAAACTAGTAAATTATAGGTTGTATAAAAAATATGTTATCACCACTCAAAGAGGAGAACTGACAATAAATACGTTTATTGGTGAACTTGATGGTGATATAAGGCTAAAAGAAGACGAATTAATTGCATTTGGTTGGTTTGAACTTCAACAAATTGAAAAAATGAAAGACGAATTACGGTCTGCCATTGTCCTAGAGCAAGCAAAGGACGTACTGACAAAAAACAAAACAACCTGACAGATTGAACATTTGAACCATGAGCCGAAAGACTCTTTTTCTTTGTACTTTTTACCTCAGAGTTAGCTATTTTCTAAGCAGACGGTATAATAAACAAGCTATTGCAATAACAATCAATTCATAAGGGGACAGACATGGCAACAGGATACTGCGTTAAATGTAAGGAAAAAGGTGTTGAACTGTCATCACCAGAAGTTGTACAGACTGCCAAGGGTGGCTACATGGCTAAAGGCAAGCACGCAGCTTGCGGAACTACCGTTTGTGCCATGATGTCTAAAGAGAATGCTGAAAAAGCAGTAGAAGAAGGCGCCACAAAAAACTACTAAGCTTTATCGCTTCTCCACAAAGAAACAGTCCAGCGCTCGCTGGGCTTTTTCTTTGGCGTCGGCGTTTATAATCCTGTGGCTAGCCAATGAAAATCGTGGGGGAGAAGAGTTTGGCCTCCTACAGGGAAAATGCGACCATTTTCTGCTATATTTAAACAATGATGTATTTTGCCGGTTTTCAGCCTTGTGACTGGGCTGCGCTAGAACTGCCTTTTATGCTTGTCCCGCTTGGGCTAGGTGTTTTTTTGCTCTATATGTCTAGTCGATCTCGTGCCAATCTAACTGTCGATAAGGTGTCATTTCTGGTGGCCGGCGCGGTGATTTTGACTTTACTTGTGCCAGTAGAGCTATTCTTATTTCATGGTGAGAGGTTTAATATTACTTCCGAACAGGCCACGAAGATAAACAGTATCTTATGGCCATCACTAGTTTTGTTAGGGCCACTATTGTGGCTCGGTTGCCGACTTGCTATAAAGTACATGCAAGCAGAGCAATTATCGACAGTTGCTAAAAGGTGTCTATTTATCACTGGGGTTCTCTTTGCTCTAGTTGGGATCAGCTTTGGTCTGGCTAGTAGTTGTTATGGGATTGGATAAGGCGCAGGCCGCAAACCACTCCCCCCATAAACTAGGCGCCACAAAATCCTACTAATCCTAGGTTAGTGCCTATCATAAAGAGCTCCGTCATCATATGGGCCTTTTTTGATGGCTTCTTTATAGTTTACGCACAACAACCAACAGAGAGTAGAGTATAAAATATTTGACACAATGTTAACTATTCTTTACATTAGTTGTATATGAAAAAACAACAGCTTAGTTACTATGAAAAAAGAAGTATCATGTCTATCATTGTGTTCCTGGTGGTCTATGCCAGCATGTTCTATGACGCACACATGTACTATCGGTTAGCTGAACCAAAGGAAGGTTTGCTACGGTTCTGGGGTAATCAATTTCTAGAGCTATTCCTTTGCTTGATAGTGGTGTACCTTCTGGTATTTGTCGCATTTAATTTCATCAATAAGAAAATCACTGGCGAGACGCGTCCAAAGATTAGGGATGAAAGAGACAATGACATTGAGTTAAAAGCCATCCACGCCTCCTATTACATCTTGGCACTAGGCATCTTTAGCGCAATGTTATCAGCTCTACGGGTGGATACCTACTCGCCAATTTTCTTGATTATCATGAGTAGCTTTTTGGCATCGGCCGTGGTGGCGGATATCATCAGAATCTATCAATACAGAAAGTCCTCATAAAAGTGGACAGGCATATTCAGAATAAAATCAGAACGTTGCGTTTTGAGAATGATGAGATGACTCAGGAGCAGCTTGCAACTAAAACTCAGGTGACCAGACAGACAATTGCTGCCATAGAAAACAACAAATACTCACCGTCCTTAGAGCTCGCTTTCAAGATTGCAGATGCCTTTGAATTGCCAATCTGTGAAGTATTTTCTTACGGAACACATGATAAACACCAAAATGTTCATTGGTTAGGCGGGTAAGACATGACGTAGGGGGAGGGTATACGCGATCAATGAATAAGCACTCAATTAAATAACTCTAGGAGAACTACAAAATGAAAGCCAAACTGGATGAACAAAAAGTAAATGTACGCGTAATGCTCGCTACGTTGTGGACGAGCTTCATGTTTCTCTACATATTTGTGGATTACTTCGCACTTTACATGCCAAATAAGATAGAAGATATTCTGAATGGGAGGGTGTTTACATTTGATATTACACAAGGATTTATCTTTACAGCCCTCTTTCTGGCAACAATTCCGATGCTGATGATCTTCCTTTCTGTTGTGCTTCCGGCAAAGGCAAGCCGTTTAGTGAATATGATCGTGGCTGTAGCGCTTATTCCTTACATGTTGTTTAACTTGACAGGAGAAGCGTGGCCTCACATGTATCTAGCCGCTGTTGTTGAGGTGGCTCTTCTTGTGTTGATTGTTCGCTATGCAAAGAACTGGCCAACGCTGCAAAAATAGAGCAAAGCCGTAAGCTTAAGAAGATGTGGTCGATTGCATCAGAAAAGAGTCCGGCTTGTACCGGACTTTTTTCTTAGGTAGAAGGTTTCGCATTGTTTTATAAACATATGCAGTTTAGACTGAACCTATGCATATAAAACAAAAACAATTAGGCTTCAGTGTTATCGAGCTACTGATAGTGCTTGCTGTACTAGGATTTATTGGACTCATTGGTTTTACGGTGTTATCTGGCAATAAAAAGAACGATGATACTAAGACGGCGGACTCGCAAACTCAAGAAACATCAAGTGAGACTAAGGATACAGGTCTGATATGGCAGCAGGCCGAGAATGGCTGGCAATCAACCCAAACACCTCCCAAGTGCCCTGACCAACCCATGCTTACAGCGCCAGCCGACCTAAGCAAAGTAACTTCTGTGCTATATCCGGGCCAAAGCAGAGGCGGTAATTACAAGCCGCATGGTGGATTCCGTTTTGATAACTCGACTGATAACAAAATCACTGTAACAGCTCCAATGGATGGTTACTTGGTGCGTGGTAGCGGCTACATTGCCGAAGGTGAAGTGCAATATACCTTTGATGTCATGAATAACTGCGGCGTCATGTACAGAATTGGCCATATTAGGGAGTTGCCGGCGAATCTACAGAAAATTGCAGATACATGGCCAAAACCTACCAGTAGTTCTGCGACCGAACGGATAAATCCAGCAGTGCTCGTGAAAGAAGGGGATGTTCTTGCCACAAAAGTTGGCATATTGAACGAGAACAATACATTCTTTGACTGGGGAGTCTACGATTATCGGCAAGAGAATGAGGCAAGCAAAAGCCAAGCCTATAAAACAAATCATCCAATGGGAGAACTAACCTGGCATGCCGTGTGTTGGCTGGATGGCTGGCTGCCAAGCGGTGACCAGGCAACCCTAAACAAACTACCTGCTGGCGATCCTGCTAGTGGAAAAAATAGCGACTATTGCAAGTAGCTAATCTGCTCAAATATAAAGTTGTATCTTTAAC